>NZ_WJSP02000614.1 GCF_009720255.1 Agromyces humi
CGGCTCGCCGCGGAGCGCAGCAGCACGTCCTTCGCCAGCGTGGCATCGACGAAGCGCTCGCTCGACGCCTGGACGGTCGAGGGCGCCGCGCCGATGGCCCGGTCGGGATGCAGCTCGCGCGCGAGGCGCCGGTAGGCGTGGTCGATCTCGGGCTCGTCCGCATCGGGTGCGACACCCAGCACCTCGGCCGCCTCATCCGGCGTCATGCCGGAACGTTACCGCGTGACGCTGGGATCGCGCTTCGGGTCCGTGCAGACCGGATGACCGTCATGAGACGCGGATGCCGCGGGCACGAGTGCGCCCGCGGCATCCGTCGTGCTCGGATTCAGCCTGAGATGGCGCCCTGCGACGGACCGCCGGCCTTCAGCGCGGCGAGCCGCGCGTCGACCTCGGTGAGCTCGCCGAGGTCGTCGAGCTCGTTGAACTGCGCGTCGAGGCTGGACGCGGCGAGCTCGGACTGCCCGCGCACGACGGCCTCCTCGCGGCGGATCTTGTCCTCGAACCGGCCGATCTCGCTGGTCGGGTCGAGGATGTCGATGGACTTGACGGCGTCGTTCACCTGCCGCTGCGCCTGTGCCGTCTTCGCCCGCGCGATCAGCTCGGACCGCTTGTTCTGCAGCTGGACCAGCTTCTCCTTCATGCCGTTGAGGCCCGACTTGAGCTTGTCGACGACCTCGGTCTGCGCCGCGATCTGCGGCTCGGCGGCGCGCGCCTCGTTCTCGGCGGAGATCTGCCGGCTCAGGGCGACCTTGGCGAGGTTGTCGAACTTGTCCCCGCCGGACGCGTCGCCGGCCGCTCGCAGCTCGTCGCCCTTGCGGCTGGCGGCGAGCGCCTTCTCGCCCCATTCGCGAGACGCCTCGACGTCCTCGCGGTGGTCGTCCTCGAGGAGGCGCAGGTTGCCGATGGTCTCGGCGATGGCCGCCTCGGCGTCGGCGATGCTGTTGGTGTAGTCGCGCACCATCTGGTCGAGCATCTTCTGCGGATCCTCGGCCTCGTCGATGAGCGAGTTGATGTTCGCCCGCATGAGCTGGGAGATGCGGCCGAAGATGGACTGCTTGGTCATGGTGGTTCCTTCCGGTGATGGTCGGTCGTGGTCGTGGTCGTGGTGGTCAGGATCGCGGTCGTGGTGGTGTGGAGGCTGAGCCGGGTGGTCGCTCAGGTGGGCGGCTGCAGGGTGACGGTGCTCAGAATCGGCCTCCGCCCCCGCGACGTGAGCGCGTGCCCGAGCCGCCGAAGCTGCCCGGCGACCGCCGGCCGCCGCCGCCGAACCCTCCGCCGAAGCCGCCGCTGCTGCGGCCGCCCCCGCCGAACATGCCGCCGCCTCCGCCCCCTCCGCCTCCGCCGTGTTGCGGAGCACGGTGCCGAACACGTCGCTCGTGAGCAGCCGCTCGTAGTTCTCCATGCCGACATACGTGGACCGGCCCGACAGGCTGTTGTAGTCCTGGAAGCTGAACAGGAAGACCCC
>NZ_WJSP02000615.1 GCF_009720255.1 Agromyces humi
CACCCGATGAGTGTAGACGGCGGCACTGGCAGTTCACCGAAGGCACGCAGGGCGTCCCGCCGCTCTCCACAGGCACCGCGAGCGGTCCGCCCCTGCCGATAGATTGAATGGGAACAGGAGGCGAGCGGACATGACCACACGACTGCGCGTCGTCGTCGACCAGTTGACGGCTCCGGTGCCCGGCGCCGTCGGACGGTACACCCTCGATCTCACGCGTTCGCTCATCGCGACGGCCCCCGCCGACTGCGAGGTGGCCGGCATCGTGTCCTCCTCCCCTCCGTCCGACTACGAGCGCATCGAGGCCGACCTTCCGGGTCTCGCCGACCTCTACCGCACGTCGCTCGCCCGTCGCGAGCTCGCCGCCGCGTGGCAGGTGGGGCTGACGACCTCCCCCGGAGGCGGCATCATCCACTCCCCGAGCCTGTTCGCCCCGCTGCGCAAGCATGACCGCGCGGGCGGCAACCAGGTGGTGGTGACCGTGCACGACACGATGGCGTCGACGCATCCCGAGTCGCTGTCGACGGTCGAGGGCGCGTGGCGACGCGCCATGCTGAAGCGGGCCTGGAAGCATGCCGACGCCGTCGTGGTCTCCACGCACGCCCTCGCAGGCCGGATCGGCGACCTCCACGACTTCGGGGACCGCATCCGCGTCATCAGTTCCGCCGCCCGGTCGGGCCTGACGATCCCCGCGGATGCCGAACGGCGACTCGAGGCGCTCGGTCTGCCGCGCGCCTATCTCGTCACGGTCGGCTCACTCGAGCCGCACCGTGGCGTGGGCGATGTGCTGGCCGCACTCGGGCGCCCCGGCATGCCGGAACTTCCGCTCGCCGTGATCGGGCCCCGCGAATGGGGCGAGCAGCAGCTCGCGAACGTGGCTGAGGAGTCGGGGCTCCGTCGCGGCATGGTGCAGTCGTTCGACACGCTCTCCGACGAGGACCTCGCGGTCGTCCTGGGCGGCGCGGTGGCGTTCATCGCGCCCCGGCACGAGGAGGGCGATCCGGCCACCCTCATCGAGGCGTTCTCACTGGGCACGCCCGTCATCCACTCCGACATCCCCGAGTACCTCGAGACGGCGGCCGGGGCAGGGCTCGCGGTGCCGGTCGGCGTCGCCGGAGAGGGCTACGTGAACCGCCTCGCCGCGGCGATCTCCACTGTCGCGACCGACGACGCCCTGGCCGAGCGGCCGCGACGTAGACCGAGCACGCCCGATCGGCCGCCGATTTCGCCACGCCGTACGCCGACAGCACCAGGGGGAGCAGCAGCGCGCCCAGCGCGATCAGCACCACGACCCGCAGCACCCGACGCCGGCGGTGTCCGGGCATGGGCCGTCCGTCGTCGTCGTCGAACGGGTCGGGTTCGAGTTCGGGATGCCGCTCGCTCATGCCGTGCCCTCCACGAAGACGCTGGCGACGCCCCCGGCGCTCGCGAGCAGCGTTGCCGCGGCGACGCCCACGAGTGCGCCGG
>NZ_WJSP02000616.1 GCF_009720255.1 Agromyces humi
TTCGGGGCCCGGTCGGGCGCGACGGCCGCGGCGGCGGCGAAGAGCTCGAGGGTCGGCGGGAGCGCGGCGACGGCCCGCTCGAACGATGCGTCGTCGCCCGAGAACGGCAGGTCGACCCAGCCGCCTGCGAGGGCGAGACCGTGGCGCTCGAGCAGGCGCGGCAGCGTCTCGCGATCCCCGAAGAGGCCCACCGGGCCGAGGTCGATGCCCTCGTATCCGGCCTCGGCGACCCACGACGCCAGCTGCTCGCCGTCGGGCAGCGGGACGAGGTCGGGACGGGAAAGTTCGAAGACGCCGTAACTGACCGGCGCGTTCGCAGTTCGGATCACCGAGAGTCCTCTCAACCGTTGGAATGCGGCTTCGCATCTCCGCGGTCAAGGGTACTAGGTTCTGACATATTTACAACTGCACCACCTCACACGGCCGGCAGCGCGTGGGGTCAGCGGATCGGCGGGTCCTCGTGCAGGTCGGCGTCGGGCGCTGTGAAGGCCCACTCCGTGAACCGCACCTCGAGATCGGCGCGCATCGGGGCGCAGATCATGGGCCCGACGGATGCCGCGCCGGCGGTGAACGGCGCGACGCGAAGGGTTCGCCATCCACCCGCATCGCTCCGCGCGCGCAGTGTGACGGCGTCGCCCGCCTCCCCGCCCCGGCTGGCCCGGATCGTGACGAGCCGCCCCGCCCACTCGGGCACCGGCGCGAGCGACCAGTCCGACACCCCGTTCGTCACGACGGCCCCGACGTGCAGCACGCCGTCGGAGACCTCGAGGCCCGTCTTGATCCACTGCTCGGCGCCCGCCCAGAGCAGCAGGCCGGCCTGGTCGTAGAGCCCGGTCAGCGTCGACGCGTCGAAGGTGACCTCGACCGCGGCATCCGTCGGCCACTCGGACACGAGCGCGTGGCCGTCGTCGTGCACGAAGCCGTAGTGCGTGGTGCGCCACCAGTCGCTGCCCTCGATGGCCATGACCACGAGGTCGCCGTCGTCGGCCCGCGAGGCCGCCGGCTCCCTGGTCCAGCTGCCCGATTCCCAGTCCACGCGTGTCCGCTCCATGCGCTCCACGCTATCCGCCACCGCCGTCGGCGCGGACCGCCGGGTGCCGTCGTCGCTCAGCCCGACCAGGCGCCGAACGAGTCGTCGAGCTCGTCGAGCGTCTCCCGCCGCTGCCGCGCCGTCGCGAGCTCGCGTTCGAGGTCGAGGGTGAGGCTGCGCATGCGGTCGTCGCGCTCGCGCTCGTACGCCTCGTCGATCTCGATCTCGATCTCGGGCCACTCCTGGGCGAGCCGGGCCTCGATGACGCCCGCGATCTCCTCCCAGGCCTCCTGCCGCGCCCGTTCGGCGATCGCGACCGTCGTGATCATCAAGGGCATCGCCATCTACAACGAGTTCTACCTGCCCTTCCTCTACCTGCCGTCGGAGGGCATGATCTCGACCTCCCTCTTCAACTTCAAGGGCCCGTTCGG
>NZ_WJSP02000617.1 GCF_009720255.1 Agromyces humi
CGCGCCGGGCGATGCTGGTGCGGGCCAGACCGCGCTCGGTCGCCGCGTACAGCCAGTCGCGCAGGAGCGGCAGGTCGAGGCCGGCCGGCGACTCGACCGCGCGCGCGTCCGCGAACCGGATCAGGTCGACCAGGTCGGCACGGTATGCCGAGACCGTGTGCGCCGAGTAGCCGCGCTCCGTGCGCACGTGCCCGAGGTAGTCGTCGAGCAGGCCGTCGAGTGTCACGAGCCGCACCGGCCGGGAATGGCCCGAGACGATCGCGGGTGCGCGCCTGCGCTGTCGCGTCGCATCACTCGGCCACGGGCGAGGTCGGCTTTCGTGAGAACCGCTCGATCCGCCCGGCGGGCGGCAGCTGCTCGATCTCGGTGAGGAACGCCTCGCCGAGATGCGTGACCACGGGGAACGGTCCGAGCGGGACGACGGACGTGACGACGGCATCGTCGAAGAGGTGCACGAGCGTGAACGAGCGGCCGCCGTCGACCCCCACGAGGTCGCGAGGCGGCGCGGAGAGGTCCATGGTGTAGGCGATGGCACCCGCGACGGAGACCGGGATGCCCGCGAACATGCCGTTCGTGGCGTAGTGCAGGTGTCCGCCGAGGATGTGCCGCACGCCGCGGCCCCGGATGACGTCGGCGAGCTCGTCCTGCCCGCGGAGTTCGAGGACGTCCATGAGCGGGAGGGGCGTCGGGATCGGCGCGTGGTGCATCGCGAGCATGGTGCCCTCGGGCGCCGGCTCGGCGAGCACCCGGTCGAGCCACTCGAGCGACGCCGCGTCGAGCGCACCGTGGTGGTATCCGGGGACGCTCGTGTCGAGCACCACGACACGGAGGCCGCCGATCGTCACCGCTCGGTGCGTCGGCGTCTCGCTCGGCGCCTCGCCGAGCAGCTCCCGACGGAAGACGGGCCGTTCGTCGTGGTTGCCGATGACCCAGATCAGGGCCGCGCCCGTCGACGCCGCGAGCGGATCGAGCGCGGCTCGGACGAGCCGGTAGGCGTCGGGTTCGCCGAGGTCGGTGACGTCGCCGGTGACCACGATGGCGTCGAGTCGGTCGCCGAGCCGGGAGAGCTGCTCGACGGCCTGGTGGAGGGCACGTACGGTATCCGCGACGCCCCCGAGGCGCGCACCCCCCTGGAGGAGGTGCGTGTCGCTCACGTGCGCGATGACTCGTTTCGCGGCCGGGTATCGCCCCAGCTGCGCTGCCTGTTGTGCCTGCATTCCGACCCCCTCGCGGTCAGCCTAGGCGGTGCCGCCGACGCACGGCCGGGCATCACCCGGCCCGTCGCCGGAGCCAGCCGGACGGACGCCGCTCGACGATTCCCTCGGCTTCGAGCCCACGCCCCGGCCGACCACGACGTGATATCCCGACTCGCCGCCGACCGGGATCACCGTGCGTGTCTCGCCTGCCGTCATCGTGCTCCTCCGAACCGCTCGGTGATGTCCTCGACGATGCGTGCGA
>NZ_WJSP02000618.1 GCF_009720255.1 Agromyces humi
TGGCGGTGGCGCTTCCGGCGATGCGGGTCACGGGTTCAGGCTAGGGCGGTTACGGGTGGCGGGGCGGGGTGGCTCGCCGTGGGACTCGCGGGGAACCGCAGCGGGTGGCCCGGGCGCAAGGGGTGCGGCGCGGCATCCGCCGCACTACCCTGTTGGGCGAACGGGCTGCAGCAACCCGGCGAGGAGGTCGAGCATGAGCGACAGCAGGAGACGCGACGACCCGAATCCGCCCGACGAGCGCGGAGTCGCCGACAGCGCGCGCGAGCAGGCGCGCCTCAAGGAGGAGCACGCCCGCGAGCTCGGCGTCGACCCGTTCTGGGAGGGCGCGAACATCACCGAGAGCGACGGTCCCGACCTCGAGGCCGGCGACGACCTCGACCTCGGCGGCGGGCACCGTACGCCGCGCGAGTAGCGGCGCCGGCGGCATCCGTCGCCTTCGCATCAGGTCCGTCACAACTTCGCGGCCTGCGGGGTCGTAGCTCGTGACAGGTCCGGTCGAGTCGTGAGAGAAGAGCGGGAGCACTGGGTTTCAGGCGGCCTCATCCCCCCATCGGAGGTAGCGCCAAGCAGACCACGGCTGGTCCCACCCGCCACCGAGACCTGATCACCACGGATGCCGCGCGGGCGGCCCGCGGCGGCGGCGCTGCGGCGTCCGCTCGGCTCGCGGCATCCGTTCTGCGGCATCCCTGCGTCGGAGGTGGCGCTGCCTCTGAGGTGCCTGGCCGGTGCCTGCCCGCCGTCTGAGGTGCCTGCCCGCTGTCTGAGGTGCCCGGCCCCCGTCTAAGGTGCCCGACCGCCCCGGGCGCGCCAGAAGATAGGGCACCCGCCCGATACGACGCCCCCACCTCAGCGAGGAATCTGATGTCAGCGGCCGGAACCCGACCGCGAAGGGCCCGAAGGGATCGGCATCATGGAACTCGCATACGGATTCGTCGCACAGACGCTCCAGACGCACGACGAGTTGGTCGCGGGGCGCCTCAACGAGCACCGACGCGCGGCGGCCGACCGCCGCGCCGACGCGGGGGAGCGGGCTGAGCAGGGCCACGGACGCGGGAACGGGAACGGGTTGGGTCAGCGACTCGGGCACGCCTTCGCCGAGTGGCGGCACGGGCGGGCGCACGACCACATCCAGGGGCTTCCGGTCGCGCACTGAGCTCGCGAGCCGACCGGCGAGGCGCCGGGTCACCGCCCAGCCCCCATCGCAGGCCGGACCTCCGCCCACCCCGCCGCGCGGAGACGGGCTGGGGACAGCCCTCGCCGCGCGTCGACGTGCAGGAGTAGCCTCCGCACATGGGACGTGCCATGGTCGCAGCGTTGCGACAGGTCATCGATGACGTCGGCGACGCCGGCGGTGACCTGCAGCCGCTCGCGACATCCGTCGGCAGCGAACTCGGCCTGGCGGCGCTCCCGCTGCTCGCGCTCGTGGGATCGCTCATCGCGGCGGTCTGC
>NZ_WJSP02000619.1 GCF_009720255.1 Agromyces humi
CGGCGGAGGTGGCGGCACGCCCGCTCCGAACCCGGCACCGGCCCCGCCGAACTCGGGCGCGGTCGAGACGGCGATCTGGTTCGCGAGCCAGCAGCTCGGCGAGCCGTACCGGCTCGGCGGCGCAGGGCCGAACGTGTGGGACTGCTCGGGGCTGACCAAGGTGTCGTACGCGCAGGCGGGCATCTCGATCGGCACGCACTCGGCGACGAACCAGTACTACACGCTCGCCGGGCGCGGCCTCGCCGTGCCGCTGTCGCAGATCCAGCGCGGCGACCTGCTGTTCTGGGGTTCGGGCGGCGACTACTACCACGTCGCGATCTACCTCGGCGGTGGCCGCATCCTCGAGGCGCCCCGCGAGGGCGTGCCCGTGCGCGAGTACTTCATCTGGGGCTCGCCCTCCGCGGCGGCCCGCCCCGCCGGCTGACCCCTCGCGCCTCCCCGCCAGCCCGCCGCTCGCGCGAGCCCCTTCTCGCCCGGTGCCAATCCGAAACGCAGGAACTTCGGCCCCTCGCGCGGCGCGGCGCGGCGCCGACACTCCGTGCGCACGTCGCAACTTCCTACATTTCGGCGGTGAGGCAGGTTTCGACGGGGTGCGCGGGGTGCGGCATGGCAGGGCCGCCCGCGCGGACCGAGAAGGGGCGGGCCGCCGGGCCCGCCCCTTCGTCGTGACGGATGTCGCGTGGTCGCGGCATCCGCTCGGTTCATGCCCTGGTCAGTGACCGGGGAACTTCTCGATCGCCTTGGCGATGAGCGACTCGGCCTCCGCCGCGTCCGCCCAGCCCTCGGTCTTGACCCACTTGCCGGGCTCGAGGTCCTTGTAGTGCTCGAAGAAGTGCTCGATCTCCTTGCGGGTGAACTCGGGGATGTCGTTCACGTCCTGGATGTGGTTCCACCGGGGGTCGCCGGCGGGCACCGCGACCACCTTGGCGTCGCCGCCCCCGTCGTCGGTCATGTGGAACACGCCCACGGGGCGCACCTTGACGCCGACGCCGGGGAACAGCGGGTAGTCGAGCAGCACGAGCACGTCCAGCGGGTCGCCGTCGTCGCCGAGCGTGTCCTCGAAGAAGCCGTAGTCGGTGGGGTAGACGAAGGTCGTGTAGAGCACGCGGTCGAGGAACACCCGACCGGTCTCGTGGTCGACCTCGTACTTGTTGCGGCTCCCCTTCGGGATCTCGATGATCGCGGCGTACTCGCCCATGTGGTTCTCCTCGTGGTTGGAAGCTCGTGCTCGAACTCGGCCCGCGGCCCGGTCGGAACGCGGCGCGATCGGCGGAATAAGGTTACTTGATGCCTTCCGACGAGCTGCCTGCCGAGCGTCGTCCCCGCCTGACGCCGCCGATCGCCGACGTGCGCCGTGCGGTCAGGGCCGTGCTTCCGGATGCCGCGGGCGCGGCCTCATCCGCTGCCGCCCCGCTCGTGCTCGTGGCCCTGTCGGGCGGGGCGGACTC
>NZ_WJSP02000062.1 GCF_009720255.1 Agromyces humi
ATCCGCTGCGGGCACTCGTCGCGGTGGCCGCGACGGCGCAACGCCCGGTGACGGCGTAGCCGCGAGCCCGGGCATCCGCTGCCCTCGCGGGCGTCGATTCAGGCGGTTGCGGTCTCGGGGAACAGCTCCCCGAGGAGCCGCTCGACGCGTCGCCTGACCTCGTCGCGGATCGGCCGCACCGCATCGATGCCCTGGCCGGCCGGGTCGTCGAGCTCCCAGTCCTCGTAGCGCTTGCCGGGGAAGATCGGGCAGGCGTCGCCGCACCCCATGGTGATCACGACGTCGGACTGCTTGACCGCATCGACGGTGAGCACCTTCGGGGCGCTGCCGGCGATGTCGATGCCCTCCTCGGCCATCGCCTCGACCGCCACCGGGTTGATCTCCTCCTTCGGCTCGGAGCCGGCCGAGAGCACCTCGACCCGGTCGCCGCCGAGGGCCTTCAGGTAGCCGGCGGCCATCTGCGATCGACCGGCGTTGTGCACGCAGACGAAGAGCACGGTGGGAGTTTCGGTCGGATTCATCGGTGCCTCGAGTTCTGTGAGCGGGTTCGCGGGCATCTTACGAGCAGCAGGTGAACGCGCCCGACGTGGCGGTGCCGCAGGATGCCCCGTCGGCGGGCAGGCTCGTCGAGCACACGCCCGTGGCGGGCAGCACGAGCTCGACCTGGGAGGCCGCCGCCGCGTCGCCCGCGAGCCAGGCGGTGATCGAACGGACCTGCTCGTACCCCGTGGCGAGGAGGAACGTCGGCGCGCGGCCGTAGCTCTTCATGCCGGCCAGGAAGAAGTTCGGCTCGGGGTGCTGCAGTTCAGCGAAGCCGTGCGGCTCGACGGTGCCGCAGGTGTGCACGTTCGGGTCGATGAGGGGCGCCAGGCGCTTGGGCGCCTCGACGATGTCGTCGAGCTCGAGGCGGATCTCACGGAGCATGTCGAGGTTCGGCCGGAAGCCGGTGGCGTTCACCACGAGGTCGGTGTCGTGCTCGACGAGCTCCTCGTCGCGGGCGCCGAGGAGTCGTACGCCGCCGTCGGTGCGCCCGAGCCGCACGATCTCGAAGCGGTCGATGAGCGCGATACGCCCGGAGGCCACGAGCGCGTCGACGCGGCGGCCGATGTTCGCGCGGGCGGCGAGACCGTCGTCGTCGGAGGTCGTGACGCGCACGGCGCTCGCATTGCGGATGAGCCAGGTGACGCTGGTGCCCTGCTCCTGTTCGGCGAGCTCCGCCAGTGCGAGCAGCGTGTTCGCGGCCGAGTGGCCCGCGCCGACGACGGTGGTGTGCCGGCCGGCGAACCGCGCCCGATCCCGGCCCAGCACGTCGGGCAGGGCGTGGCTGACCCGATCGGCGACGTCGGAGAGCCCGAGCGGCTCGAGGCCCGACGACCCGAGGCTGTTCGGGTGCTCGTAGGTGCCCGAGGCGTCGATGATCGCGCGAGCGGTGAACTCCTCGACGCCGTCGGCGGTCCGCGTGCGCCCGAGGAATGGCGTCTGCTCGCGGCGCGCGGTTCGGGTACGGTCCATGCCCTGCCGGGTGACGGCCTCGACCGTGACGCCGGTGCGGATGCGCGCGGTGATCGGCTCGAGGGCGGCGAGGGGCTCGAGGTACCGATCGACGAGCTCGGACCCGGTGGGGAGGGCGTCGGGCGAAGGAAGCTCCCAGCCGGTCGCCTCGAGCAGGCGGCGCGACGCGGGGTCGACGACGTGCTTCCACGGGGAGAAGAGGCGGGTGTGGCCCCACTGCCGGATGCTCGACCCGACGCGGTCGCCCGATTCGTAGACCACGAAGTCGATGCCTCGCTCGACGAGGTTGGCCGCGGCGGCCAGGCCGATCGGCCCGGCACCGATGATGGCGACAGGGAGGGTGTCGAGTCGGCGCTGCTGCCGCGTCGGGGTGGTGAGCTCGATCAGGGTCATGATCCGGGTGCCTCCAAGGCATCGATGAACTTCGATATTGAGTGTGGCGACTATATCGATGGTTGTCAATATTGGGCTAGCATCGTGGCATGAGCACGACGCTGCTGCAGATCACGGATGTCTCCGACACCACCGGCGCGGCCTGCTGCACCCCGCTGACCCGCGAGACGATCGATGCCGACCGTGCAGAGGAGCTCGCCCGCAAGCTCAAGGCCCTCGCCGACCCCACGCGACTCCGGCTGGTCTCGATCGTCGCGGCATCCGCCGGTGAAGAGGCCTGCGTCTGCGACCTCATCGAACCGGTCGGCCTCAGCCAGCCCACCGTGTCGCACCACCTGAAGGTGCTCATGGACGCCGGCTTCCTCACCCGGAGCAAGCGCGGCACCTGGGCCTACTACCGCCTCGTGCCCGGCGCCCTCGGCCAGCTCTCGCAACTGCTCGACGTCACTGCATCGCGGTGAGCTCGCCGCGCCTCTCCGCGCCGCCAGGGCTGGGAGTGCGTCTCGCGGCGCTCTCGGTCGGGCAGGTCGTCAGCTGGGGCATCCTGTACTACGCCCTCATCGTGGCTGCGCCCGCGATCGCCGCGGAGACCGGCTGGACCATCGCCGAGGTGACGCTGGCGTTCTCGCTCGGACTCATCGTGTCGGCGGCGGTCGGGATCGTCGCGGGGCGCCTGCTCGACGAGCGCGGCCCACGACTCGTCATGACGGCCGGTGCGCTCACCGGTGCACTGGGCCTCGTCGTGGTCAGCGCGGCACCCGACCTCCTCGTCTTCGCACTGGGCTGGGTGATCTGCGGCGTGGCGCAGTCCGCCGTGCTCTACCAGGCCGCCTTCACCGTGATCACCCGACGGCACGGCGAGGGACGCCGCGGCGCGATGACGATCGTGACGCTCGCCGGCGGACTCGCGTCGACCGTGTTCGCGCCGATCGTGGCGGGCCTGCTGCACGCGCTGGACTGGCGCGCGGTCTTCCTCGTCCTGGCCGCCACCCTGCTCCTCGTCACGCTGCCGCTGCACTGGATCTTCCTCGAGCGGGCGTGGGCCCCGCATCCGCCTGCGAAGCGCGACGAGCAGGTCCACACCGTCGGCACGGTGATCCGGACGCGCCGGTTCTGGATGCTCGAGGGCTCGATGGTGGCGTTGACGGCCGCCGTGTTCAGCGTCACCCTCGCGGTCATTCCCCTTTATATGGAGAAGGGCTTCACGTACGAGCTCGCCGCCTGGTCGCTCGGTCTCCTCGGTGCCGGGCAGGTCATCGGGCGGCTCCTCTACGTCGTCATCCCGCACAGCACCGCGCCGTGGCTCCCGCTCGCCGTCACCTCGGGCTCGGCGATGCTGCTGCTCGCGTTCATGGCGGTCGTGCCCGGGCCGCCGTGGCTGCTCGTCGTGATCGGCATGGCCGCCGGCGCCGTCCGCGGCGCGCAGACGCTGGTGCAGGGGTCGGCTGTGGCAGACCGCTGGGGCACGCGGAACTACGGTTCGATCAACGGCGTGTTCGCCGCACCCATCACCGTCGTCGCCGCCCTCGGACCGGCGCTCGGCCCGATCCTCGCGGGCGCGATCGGCGGATACGGCGCGATGGCGCTCGCCATGTCGGGCGTCGCCATCGTCGCACTGGTCGCAGCCCGGTTCTCCTGAGCGGGTGTCCGGGGGAGGGATGACCCGGAGACCTGGCTCAGTCGGTCGACAGGGTGTAGTCGCCCTCGGCGCAGCCGGTGATGCGCCAGCCGCCGGGCACCGCGGTCGTCGCGGCATCCGTGATCCCGCTGCTGCTGAGCCCGGGCTCGGCGCTCCCGGGAACCCACACCTCGAGGCCGCAGCTGCGCTCGGCGACCGAGCCGGCGAGCGACACGTGCGCTCCGTCCGCCTCGAGCGCGGTGAGCACCCCCGGTGCCGACTTCGGGTACGCGCGGCTCAGGATCGCGAGCAGGTCGTCGCGCGGCGGCGCGTCATCACCGGTCTCGCAGTCCTGCACCATGAGCCCGTTGCCGGTCGGGCCGATGCCGTTCTGCGGGTCGCCGCAGGCCTGCTTCCACACCCAGTAGGCGCTGCCCAGTCGGTTGGCGTCCTCCGCGTCGGCGTAGCGGCTGAGCCGGTCGACCACGTCGGCATCCTCGCCCCAATAGCCGTACTCGCCCGACCACAGCGGGGCGCCGTACTCGTCGGCGACGCGCTGCGCGAGCACGAACTGCCGGTCCATCCCGACGATCGGCGGGATGCCCAGGGAACGGTCCATCGTCAACGACTCCGCGTAGAGGTGTGGCGAGAACACGATGTTCGCGTCGTCCGTGAAGCCCGGAGTCGGCCCGCTGTCGAAGCCGAGGCCCGACCAGAAGATGCTCGGCTCCACGAACACGATCTGCGGTGCGCCGGCCGCCCGGATCGCGTCGATCGCGCGGTCGTAGTAGCGGCCGAGCAGCAGCGACGTGGTGACCGGTGCGGTCTCGCCGAAACCGGGCTCGTTGAGCAGGTCGTAGCCCGCGACGGCCGGCTCGTCGGCGAACTCCGCGGCGAGCCTTCCCCAGGTGTCGACGAGTGCGCCCTGCAGGCCTTCGGTGTCGAAGTAGAAGTGCTGGAACGCACGGTTGCCTGCGGGCGAGATGTCGCGGCCCTGGAACTGGCAGCGCGGGGCTTCGTCGGTGATGGTCGCCCACGCGGGTGCCCCGTCGTAGCCCCACATCGGGTCGGTGCCGGGCCGGCAGGCGGTGCCCTCCTCGGTCGCGCCGTTGAACCACGAGTCCTGGTGCATGTCGAGCACGACCCGGATGCCGTGCTGCTTGGCCCAGTGGACGGCGTCGGTGACCTGCTCGAGGTAGCCGGCGTCGAACGCGCCGCGCTCGGGCTCGAGCGCCGACCACGAGAGGTTCAGCCGCACCACGTCGAAGCCCCGCGCCGCGATGCCCGCGAAGTCGTCCTCCGTCAGAGGCCTCGTCGCGGCCACGCCTGGTTGCGGCTCGTAGAAGTCGACGAGCTGGTTCACGTTCACCCCGCGCAGTAGCACCTGGTTGCCGTCGCCGTCAGTGATGAGGCGACCCTCGGCACGGAGGAAGCCGTCGGGAACGGATGCCGCGGCGCGCGAGGCATCCGTCGACGCATCCGATGCACCGGCCGCCGCCGCCGCAGACGCCCCCGCACCCGTCGCCGGCAGCAGCAGCGCCGCGGTCACGGCGAGCAGGGCGACGGATGCCGCGGCGAGCTGGAGCACGCGAGCCCGGCGTCCGGCACGCACCCGCTCGGCGGCCACGGCGGCCACGCCCACGATCCAGCCGACGCACGCGCCGAACGAGAGGCCATCGGCGATCGTGAGGTACGCCGTCATCAGTGGCCACAGGTCACCGGAGAGCCCGCCGTCGACCGCGAACGCGACGACCGCCTGCACCACGCCGACCACGCCGCAGGCGACGAGCGCCGCGAGCCATCCGCCGAGCACGCCGGGGACGCGGGCGCGCATCCATCGAAGGCACATCGCGGTCGCGACCGCGATGAGCAGGACGGCCACGAGCATCGACACCGGGCCGCGGTCGGGGCGGGCGGCCGGAATGCCGGGTCCGTACGCCGCGCCGGTCCACCACAGGCCCGAGAGGAGGGGGGCCGCGGCGGCGATGAGCACGGCGGGCAGCCAGACCGACATGGCCGGCGGCCACAGCGTGCTCCGCTCGATCGCCGGGCGGTTCGTCGGGCCGCCGAACCATCGCGCGAGCGCCGCCACGACGAGCGCCGCCGGCACCGCCTTGGCGGTCACGTACCCGGCCGCCCAGGCGGCGGCCGCGAGGTCCCACGTCATCACGAGGCAGGTCGCGGCCTGAGCGAGCATGACGGCGAGCACCACGCCGGCGACCAGGGGCCAGAACCGATCGCCCGCCCGGACGGCGACCCACCAGGTCACGCCCAGCACCACCGGCACGAACATCGCGTACGGAGCGAGCGGCCAGACCCCGACGTCGAAGCGCGGCTGCGCGCCCGACCAGCCGACGAGCGCGAGCAGCCCGGTCGGATCGGCGACCGCCTGGACGACGACCAGCGCGAGCATGGCGGACAGCGCAACGGCCGGACGGCGAACCGACTTCATGACACTCCATCGTGACGTGCCCGCGGGGGGACGAGCCTGCACAGCATCCGACATCGGCCGCGGCAAGTCAAACCGAGCAGCGCACGGGATCGGAGCGGCGTGGGGCCGCGGCATCCGTAGCATGGGGCGAGTGAGCGAAGCGAGCGCGGCCGACGCGATCGAACCGGGTGTGTACGAGCACTACAAGGGCGCCCGCTACGAGGTGCTCTTCGTCGCGCGGCACAGCGAGACGGAGGAGGAGTTCGTCGTCTACCGCCAGCTCTACGGCGACCGCGCCCACTGGGTGCGGCCGGCTGCGATGTTCGCCGAGGCCGTCGTCCGCGACGGACGTTCCGTGCCGCGCTTCGCGCGCGTGGACCCCGACGCGGTCTGACGAGCGCCGGTTGCGGGTTCTCCGCGTCAGAGCAGGATGACGAGCGCCGTGATGGCGGATGCCGCGGCGAGCACGAGTGCGAGCGCGATCAGCACGACGTGCACGGTGTAGAAGGCCGTGCGGCGGCCATCGGCATCGCGGGCCCGCGGGTCGGCGGCGATGCGCGGGTAGAAACGGGGCCACACGATGACGTTGAAGAGGGCGTTGGCGAGCAGCAGGACGACGGCGAGAACGAGCACCGTCCGATCGTAGACGCGTCGCCTGCGGGCATTCAGTCCCAGGCGCCGCCCGGCCCGATGAGCACCCGCCACACCCAGTCCGCGGCGGTGGCCGCGGGGGGCCGCGAGTCGCGCGCGAGCCATGCCTCGATCACGCCGAGCGCGGAGCCGGCGATGCCCGCGGCCACGACGTCGAGCGGCAGCCCCTCGAAGACACGGGTGCCCGACCGCACGACGGCGTCGCCGACGATGAGCTCGATGCGACGGCGCAGTCGCGCGGTGACGACGGCCGAACCAGGGGAGCCGAGCACCCGCCGGTAGAGGCCGGCGTTGGCCTCGATGTGCTCGAGGAACGTGAACAGCGCCTGCGGCGGCTCGAACAGCGGCTCGACGAGCTCGGGCAGCGCGGCCCCGGTCGCCTCGGCCGTGGCGTCGAGCGCGTCGGCGAGGAGCGTCTCCTTGTCGGAGTAGTGCTGGTAGAAGGTGCTGCGGTTCACCCCGGCCCGCGCCGCGATGTCGGCGATCGTCAGCTCGTCGAGCGGGCGTTCACGGGCGAGCTCGAACAGCGCCTCCTGCAGGGCACGGCGCGTGCGTTCGACTCGGACGTCCATAGGGGGATTCTGCCAGCGGTCGGATGCTTCCTGTGGACTTCATCAACAGTTGTCGGTTATCCGACACATGTCGGTTATCCTTGACCTGGCTCGATGGTGTGCCCCGAACCCATGCTCCCGAAAGGCACCCGGCAATGGCTGAACTCCTGTACCGTCTCGGTCGCTTCTCCGCGCGCCGGCCCTGGACCGTGCTCGTCGCCTGGCTCGCCGCCCTCGCGCTCGCCGTCGGCGGGTTCCTCGCCTTCGGCGGAACCGTCACGTCGAGCATGAGCATTCCCGGCACCGAGACCGAGCGCGTCAACGCACAGCTCAACGACCGGCTCTCCGGACTCGGCGGCGCCACCGGCACCGTGGTCTTCCAGACCGAGGACGGCTCGGCCTTCACCGCGGAGCAGCAGGAGGAGATCAGCGCGCTCCTCTCCGATGTCGGCGAGCTCGACGGCGTCTCCGACACGGTCGACCCGTTCGCTGCGGCATCCGACCGCGCCGACCAGGAGCAGCAGCTCGTCGACGGCCAGGCGCAGCTCGACACCGCCGCCCAGCAGCTCGACGACGGCCAGGCGCAGCTCGACGCCGCCAAGGCGCAGCTCGACGCCGGTCAGGCCCAGCTCGACGCCGCCGTCGCCCAGGCCCAGGCGGCCGGTGCCTACGATCAGGCCGCCGACCAGTTCGCGGCCCAGCAGGCGCAGCTCGACGCGGGAGCCGAGCAGCTCACCGCCCAGCAGGCGCAGCTGGACGACGGCGCGGCCGAGATTGCAACGCAGCAGGCCCAGCTCGACGACGCCACCCGCCTCATGACGGCCGCGGCCGAGATCCGCACCGTCTCGAGCGACGAGAGCACCGCCATCGGCGTCGTCATGTTCGACGACGACCTCTTCTCACTGTCGTCGGAGGTCAAGGCGTCGGTCGCCGAGGCGCTCGACGGCGCCGGCATCGACGGGGTCGCGATCGATTACTCGTCGACCATCGCCGCATCGATCGACGGGCTCATCGGCGCCGGCGAGATCGTCGGCGTGATCGTGGCGATGCTCGTGCTCATCATCGTGTTCCGGGCGCTGCTGCCCGCGGTGCTGCCGCTCATCACCTCACTCATCGGCGTGGGCGTGGGCGTCGCCGGCTCGCTGGCGTTCTCGGGCGTCGTCGAGATGTCGTCGGTCACCCCGGTGCTCGGCGTGATGCTCGGCCTCGCCGTCGGCATCGACTACGCCCTCTTCATCATCAACCGGCACCGACGGCAGGTGCTGTCGGGCATGGAGCTGCACGAGTCGATCGGACTGGCGAACGGCACGTCGGGCAACGCCGTCGTCTTCGCCGGCTCGACCGTGCTCATCGCGCTGCTCGCGCTCAACGTCACGGGCATCCCCTTCCTCGGCGTCATGGGCACGGTCGGCGCCGTCTGCGTGTTCATCGCGGTGCTCATCGCCGTGACCCTGACCCCCGCGCTCCTCGGGCTCGTCGGCCAGCGCGTGCTCTCGCGAAAGGCCCGCGGCGAGATCGGCCACGAAGCCCACGCCCGACCCGAGCTGCGCCCGATGAAGACGTCGCGGGCCATCCTGCAGGCCGTGCTGTCGATCGTCGTGCTGCTCGTCATCGCCATCCCCGCGCTCTCGATGCGGCTCGGCCTGCCCGACGGATCATCGGAGGCCGAGGAGTCGACGCAGTACCGCGCCTACACCGCGGTCGCCGACGCATTCGGCGCCGGCCAGAACGGGCCGATCCTCGTGGTGGCCGAGCTGCCCGAGGCGGTCGAGGACGACGACGTGGTGGCCACGCAGGCCGACCTCGCCGACATGCTGATGGCGCAGAACGACGTCGTGGCGGTCGCGCCCGTCGGCGTCTCGGATGAGAACGACTACTTCGCCTTCCAGGTGGTTCCCGCCGACGGCCCGTCGAGCGAGTCGACCGAGCAGCTCGTGCACGACCTGCGCGACCTCTCACCGGTCGAGGGCGACATCACCCTCGGTGTCGCGGGGCAGGCCAGCGGCAACATCGACATCTCCGA
This sequence comes from Agromyces humi, assembly GCF_009720255.1. Taxonomy (GTDB): domain Bacteria; phylum Actinomycetota; class Actinomycetes; order Actinomycetales; family Microbacteriaceae; genus Agromyces; species Agromyces humi. The sequence continues at coordinate 9,180 of NZ_WJSP02000062.1, forward strand.
CAAGCTGGCCGGGGTGCTGCCGCTGTACCTCAGCGTGGTCGTCGGCCTCTCGCTGATCATCCTCATCCTGGTGTTCCGCTCGATCCTCGTGCCGCTCATCGCGACCGCCGGGTTCGTGCTCACGCTCTTCGCCGCCTTCGGCGCGGTCGTCGCGATCTTCCAGTGGGGCTGGCTCGGTGGGGTGTTCGGCGTGCACGACCCCGGACCCGTGCTGAACTTCGCTCCGATCATCATCATGGGCGTGCTGTTCGGGCTGGCGATGGACTATCAGCTCTTCCTCGTGTCGGGCATGCGCGAGGCGTACGTGCACGGCGTGCCCGCTCGGACCGCGGTCGTCGCCGGCCTCCGCAACGGCCGCGCCGTGGTCACCGCGGCCGCGATCATCATGGCGGCCGTGTTCGGCGGCTTCGTCTTCAGCCACCTCACGATGGTGCGCCCGCTCGGCTTCGGCCTGGCGATCGGCGTCCTGATCGACGCGTTCATCGTGCGGATGCTGCTCATCCCGGCCGTGATGCACCTGCTCGGCGAGTCCGCGTGGTGGCTGCCGAAGTGGCTCGACCGCATCCTCCCGAATGTCGACGTGGAGGGTGCAGCGCTCGAGCGGAGCCACCCCGTGCACGGCGCGGAACCGTCGGCGGACGCGGCATCCGGAGCGCATGAGGCCGGATCCGCGGAGCCCGTCGAAACTGCCGGAGCACGCTGACCCGGGCGTCCCGGCCTGTTGCCCCTCCGACCGTCACCCTGCAGAATGCTCACATGAGCACGAAGCCCGATGAGGACCGCGCCATCGACGAGGTCGTCTCGCGACTCTCAGAGAAGTTCCCGGCGCTCAGCCCTGAGTACATCAAGGGTGTCGTCGACGAGGAGCTGCACCGGTTCGACGGCGGCCGCGTGCGCGATTTCGTGCCCGTGCTCGTCGAGCGCGCGGCGAAGCAGCGGCTGAAGGCGGAGGCGAAGGCGGTCGACGCGCCGACGGATGCCGCGACGGGATCCGGTGGCCCTGCTGCTCCCGTCGACGAGCCGGTCGAGCTCGACCCCATGGAGGTCGACCGCCGATCGCGGCAGTCAGGACTGCTGCTCGGCGACCTCGGCGGCGGCACGGACTGAGCCACGGGGCACCACGAGGCGCGCGCGGCCCGGACTCGCTCTGGACGGCTCAGTCCGCCGAGGGCTCGAGCCGGAACGTCGTGGGAATCACCTGGTCGCCCACGACGGTGTTGACGATCCGCGCGCCGTACCGGTCGTACTTCGCGTGGTAGGCGTCGTCGATCGCCGCATGCACATCGGTCGCCGCATCCGCGAACTCGACGTCGCGTTCGACCCCGCCGGCCCTGATGCGCCCGCGACGGCTCGCCTTCGCGCGGCGGAACCAGCCGTTGTCGGGCCCGTAGGCCGAGCGCACGTAGAGGTCGTCGCCCGAGCGCACCACCCAGATGGTCACGTACGGACGCAGCGAGCCGTCGGCTCGGTAGGAGGCCACCTGCAGCTCGTCGGCGTCGCCGACTCGGGCGAGTTCGTCATCGGTCCAGCTCATCGTTCGATGCAACACCATGGCCGTCGGCGGTGGGAGTCCCTTGCGGGACGTGTACCGCCAGTACCTTCCCCGGCCCGCGCCCGAGGCGTACGTTCGATGACGTGTGCGGGCGACCGGGCCCGGCACGGAGGGAATCCGATGCAGTTCCAGCCCAAGCAGCCCACCACCAAGGGGCCCGCCGAGCTCTTCACCGGCGACGTGCACTTCGACGTCATCGCGCGCGGTGAGGAGCCCTCGCGCCTGCGCGTCAACCTCGTGCGCTTCGCGCCGGGCGCCCGCACCGCCTGGCATCGACACGCCGTCGGCCAGACGCTGCACGTCACCGACGGGATCGGCCTCGTGCAGGCGCGCGGCGGCGAGGTGCGCGTGATGCGTCCCGGCGACACCGTGCACACGCCGCCGGGCGAGTGGCACTGGCACGGCGCATCCGCCGACTCGTTCATGTGCCACCTCGCCATGTGGGAGGACGACGACGCCACCTGGGGCGACCACGTCACCGACGAGGAGTACGGCGCCACCGCGATCGACCGGCGCGACTGAGCATGCGCGACGTCGTGTACGCCGAGCGCGACGGGTTCCGGCCGCTCGCCCTCGACCTGCACCTGCCGGCGGGGGCCGCTCCGCTGCCGGATGCCTCGTCGACTCGCCAGCCCGGCGGCGCGCTCCTGCCCGTCGTGCTCTTCCTGCACGGCGGCGGGTGGCAGGGCGGCAGCCGCCGGGAGTTCGGACCTGACATCGCCGACGCGTTCGAGCGCATCGTCGCGGCCGGCTTCGCCGTGGCATCCGTTGACTACCGGATGAGCGCCGAGGCCGTCTTTCCCGCCCAAGTCGACGACGTGCTCGAGGCCATCACGTGGCTGCGCGAGAACGGTCCCCGCCTCGGGCTGGACACCACGCGCCTCGTGCTCTGGGGTGAGTCAGCTGGGGCGACCCTCGCGATGCTCGTCGGCCTGCGAGCGGATGCCGCGGCGCGCGGCGTCATCGACTGGTACGGGCCGACCGACTTCATCGAGCACGCCCGCGCACTCGGTCGCGAGGACGACCCCGACTGCAGCGAGGCGAAGTGGTTCGGCGCCACCGTCGGGTCGGACCCCGCCACCGCGGCGGCCGCGAGCCCCGCCCGACAGGCGCACGCGGGCGCGCCACCGTTCCTCATCGTGAACGGCACGGCCGACACGTCGGTTCCCGCGTCGCAGGCGGTGCTGCTCGCCGACGCGCTCGCCGCGGCCGGCGCCGAGGCGACCCTCGTGCTCGTCGAGGGCGCCGGGCACCGCTGGGAGTGCGATGTCGATCGCGACGCGCTGCTCGAGGAGGCGATCGCCTTCGCGCGCCGGGTGTCGGCGTGAGCTAGATGCGTTGACCGGCGCGATCAGCCGGCCGCGTCGAGCGGCTCGATGAGGGCCGGGTCACCCGGATCCACCGTGCGCGAGTTGTTGACCCGGCGATCGACCTCGTAGTTCGAGATCGTCGCGGCGACCTTCTCGGACTCGGCCGTGAGCAACGCCACCATCTCCTGCTTGCCCTCGTCGTCGAGCTTGACGGGGGCGAGGTACTCGTCCCACACGTCGCGCTCGAGGAACACCGGCATGCGGTCGTGGATCTCGCCCGAGGCATCCCGAGCTTCACGCGTGATGATCGACGTCGAGACCTCCCACTCGTCGCCGACCTTGCGCGCCGTGTAGATGCCGGCGGCGGCGAGCAGCGGCTGCTCGCCGTGCAGGAACCAGGCCTGCTTGCTGCCCGGCTCGCCCGTCCACTCGTAGTAGCCGCGCATCGGCACGAGGCAGCGGGAGGACGCGAAGGCCCCCTTCCACAGTCCATTGGTGGCGACCGTCTCGATGCGGGTGTTGAACTGCGGGCGCTTGGACTCCTTCATGAACGACGGATGGAAGTTCCACACCGCGGCATCCACCGACCGGGCCACCTCGCCCGTGTCGTTGTTCTTGCGCTCGCGCACGATGGGCACGACCTGGGTGGGCGCGATGGAGTACTGCGGCACCCAGTCGCGGAAGTCGCCGCCCTGCGCGACGAACTCCTGGATCATCTCGTCGACCTTGGCGTCGTTCGCGAATCGTCCGCACATACCGCCAGTCTGCACCCGGCCGCCGACACCGCGCACGGGGGTTTCGGCTGGCTCGCGGCATCCGTCGACTTGGACTCGCGGCATCCGTCGACGGGGGTGGAGGCCGACCCATTGCGCAACCGGCCGCCTCCCGACAGTCTTGTCCGGAACCCCCGCACACCCCTCGGAAGGACCTCGTGTTCGACTTCGCCCTCACCCCCGTCATCGGGATCATCGCCCTCGTCATCATCGCCGTCATCATCCTGTGGATCTGGGCGAAGGTGCTCTACCGCAACGTGTCACCCGACGAGGCGATCGTCGTCACCGGCAAGCGCTCGAAGCGCAAGGTCGTAGACGGCATCGACACCGAGGAATCCGGCCAGCGCGTCGTGCACGGCCAGGGCGTCTGGATCATGCCCTTCTTCCAGAAGGCGCACAAGATCTCGCTCCGCTCGCGGGCGATCGAGATCCGCGCCGAGGCGCAGACGAACAACGGCATCACCGTGCACGTCGACGCCGTCGCCATCGTGAAGGTCGGCGACAGCGCGTCCGCCATCCGTGCGGCCGCCCAGTGATTCCTCGGCCAGGACAAGAACATCGACATCTTCGCCCAGGAGGTGCTGTCGGGTTCGCTGCGCGCGTCGATCGGCGCGACCGACGTCACCACGATCATCAACCGCCGAGACGAGCTCTCGGCGTCGGTGCTCGGCGTGGCCCGCGAGTCGCTCGCGAACCAGGGCCTCGACGTCGACTCGTTCGAGATCAAGGGCATCTCCGACAACAACGGGTACATCGACGACCTCGGCCGCGCCGAGCAGGCCAAGGTGCGCAAGCAGGCCGAGATCGCCGAGGCCGAGGCGCAGCGCGAGGCGCGCGAGGCCGTGATCGCCGCCGAGCAGACCGTCGCCGAGCGCGAGGCCGGCCTCGCCCAGCGCAAGGCCGCGCTCCAGCGCGAGACCGACAAGGCCACCGCCGAGGCCGCCGCCGCACGCCCGCTCGCCGAGGCGCTCTCGCAGCAGGAGGTCGTGGCGCAGCAGGAGATCACCGCGCAGAAGCGTGCCGCGCTGCGCGCCGCCGAGCTCGACTCCGAGGTCAAGGCCGTCGCCGACGCCCAGGCCTACAAGGTCAAGGTGGAGGCCGAGGCGGCTGCCGAGTCGGTGCGCATCGCCGCCGAGGCCGACCGGGTCGCCCGCACCGCCTCGGCGGAGGCGCTGCGCGCCGAGGGCCTCGCCGAGGCCGACGCCAGCCAGGCCCGCGGTGCGGCCGAGGCCGCCGCGACGAAGGCGGCCGCCG
>NZ_WJSP02000620.1 GCF_009720255.1 Agromyces humi
GCCACGCGCCCGAGCAGCGGCTGGGGCAGGGGCTCGGGTCGGCGCACCGCCTCAGGATGCCGCGAGCAGGCCGCCCGCCCGTGGTGCTGTCCACAGGCGATGCCGTCGCGCCGTGGAGCGCCATCCGCTGGGCGCGACAGCGGGATATCCGCGCGCCATTCCCTGCCGCCGCGTCCTGCAGATCGAGTGGGTGTGAGGGAGCGGGTGGGTTAGGATCGGCGTACAACCTCACACCGGGCCATCGACGCATCGCGGGAGAGCCGGGCAGTCCTCACCAGCACTGGCCGGCACCGAAGGAGCAAGCCTCCCCGCCAATCTCTCAGGTCACACATACCGCGATGACAAGGCCGCTCTGAAAAGTGGATGCCGCGACCGCTGCATCCCGCCGACGGTGAAAGCCGAGCGCCCCACGGGTGCGACGCGAAGCTCTCAGGCCCATGACAGAGGGGGAGTTCTCAAGCGGCATCCGCCGACCGCCCACGCGACTCTGGAGAACTCGTGACCGACCCCGGAACCACCGAAACCGGCACCATCGAACGTCGGAGCCCCCTCGACGACGTGCACCGCGCTGCCGGCGCGAGCTTCACCGACTTCGCCGGGTGGCAGATGCCGGTGCGCTACTCCAGCGACCTGGCCGAGCACCACGCCGTTCGCGAGCACGCCGGCCTCTTCGACCTGTCGCACATGGGCGAGATCATCGTGGTCGGCCCCGAGGCCGCCGAGTCGCTCGACTACGCCCTCGCCGGCAAGCTGTCGGCGATCGCGCTCGGCCAGGCGAAATACTCGCTGCTGCTCGACCGCGACGGCGGCGTGATCGACGACCTCGTCGTCTACCGCACCGGCGAGGACCGCTACATGGTCGTCGCGAACGCGTCGAACCGCGAGGTCGTCGCCGAGGAGCTGCGCGACCGCACCTCCCCGTTCGACACCGAGGTGTTCGACGAGAGCGACGACATCGCGCTCATCGCCCTGCAGGGCCCCGACGCGCTCGAGGTGCTGCAGCAGACGCCGGGCTTCGGCATCCAGGGTCCGGGCAACGACGAGGACGACTTCGTCACCGCGCTCGCGAACCTCAAGTACTACCGGGCGATCGCCGCCGAGTACGAGGGCCAGCCGGTGCTCGTCGCACGCACGGGCTACACCGGCGAGGACGGCTTCGAGCTCTACGTCGCGCCCGACGTCGCCGCGCGCATCTGGGACGCCCTCCGCGAGACCGGCGGCCCGCGGGTCGTGCCGTGCGGCCTCGCGAGCCGCGACACCCTCCGGCTCGAGGCCGGCATGCCGCTCTACGGGCACGAGCTCGGCCGCGACATCCTGCCGGTGCAGGCCGGACTCGGTCGGGTCGTCGCACTCACGAAGGAGGGCGACTTCGTCGGTCGCACCGCCATCGAGCAGGGCCCGGCGCCGGATGCCCCGGTGCTGGTCGGCCTGGCCGCAGAAGGCCG
>NZ_WJSP02000621.1 GCF_009720255.1 Agromyces humi
TGACTGCCGCGCCCGACCTCACGGCGTAGCCGCGCGGCGAGAACCACGACCTGGGGTGGCGGCTGCCGTCAGGCGAGCACCGGGATGGGCATGGTGAACGGCGGCTCCTTGGGGACCCGCGGCGTCGCGGCATCCGCGATGCTGACGCCCGACTCGCCCAGGCGGCGCGCGCTCTCGTCGGCGGGGATGAAGTCGAGCGCCGGGAACGAGCCGAGCGGCACGACCGAGTGCAGCACCGTCGAGGGATACACGTGCACCAGGTTGAAGGCGCGCGCACCGTCGCGGCCGCGGGTGCCGCCGACCGGCACGTTCAGGTCCTGCGTGTAGCAGCTCGCCGACGCGACCGACACGGGCACGCCCGCGAACGTCGCCGTCGACGAGTAGTGCAGGTGCCCGGCGATGATCGAGCGGATGTCGCTGCCTTCGACGACCTCGGCCAGGCCGGCCTGGTCTCGCAGCTCCACCGAGACCGCGAGGTCGAGCACGCTCGGCACGGGCGGGTGGTGCATGGCGAGGATCGTGCCGTGCGGCGCAGGGATGGAGAGCTCCTCGGCGAGCCAGTCGAGCTGGCCAGGCGTCACCTCGCCGTGGTGGTGGCCGGGCACGGTGGAGTCGAGCGTGATGACGCGCAGCCCGTTGACGTCGTCGACGCGGTCGACGGGACGCGACCCGCCGAGCCGGTCGCCGAGCAGGCCGCGGCGGAACGCCCCGCGGTCGTCGTGGTTGCCCATGACCCAGATGACCTGGGCGCTCAGCCGCTCGGCCACTGGGTCGACGATCCGGCGGATGCGGTCGTAGGCGTCGGCCTCCCCGCGATCCGCCAGGTCGCCCGTGAAGACGATCGCCTCGGGTCGCGCACCGGATGCCTCGAACTCATCGAAGAGCGTGCGCAGGTGCTGTTCGCTCGACACCCGGTCGTAGAGCTTGCCGCCACCCGCGAGCAGGTGCGTGTCGCTGATGTGGAGCAGGAAGTGGTCCGGCCTGGGGTACTCGGCCGTTCGAATGGTCACTGGGGGTTCCCATCGTTCGGTGGTGACGCGCGGCGGTGGACGTCGCGCCCAACCTAGCCGACCACGCGAAGCTGAACGGTGAATGAATCCGGAATGTGGCGAAGCCGAACGCGGTGGGGGCCGATTCCGGGAACCCGCGTCACGATCCGGCATCCGTCGCGTCTCTCTGGTGAAGGAGGTCGGTCATGGTGTGGTGGCGACGGATGAAGGACGCGCAGCACGTGGATCACGTGGAGTTCGTGCGGCTCGAGCTCTCGGTGATGGCCGTGCGCTGCGCGTGCCCGCGAGACCACGACCACGCCCGTCCGACGTCGGTGGCCATGCACGAAGCGCACGTCCTGGCCGCCTGATCGGCGCGCCGGCAGATCAGGACGGCCCGGCCGCCCGCGCCATCGCCACGGCCGTCCCCG
>NZ_WJSP02000622.1 GCF_009720255.1 Agromyces humi
CAGTACGATGCGGGGGTGCCTCCAGAACCGGACCCCGCCCTCGTGGCGAGGCTGCGCGCGCTCCCCCGACTGCGCGGCGGCCGCGATGAGCGACCCCGTCTTGTCGGCGAGCACCTGGATGTAGTGCGCGATGGGGTCTTCGCCGTCGGCCGGGCCGACCGTCTCGTGCGAACTGGGTACAAATCGGCGTACGCGCTCACCGTAGCCCCGCGCGAGCGCCGTTGACAACGGGTTGCAGACACGCGGCGTCCGTCGATCCTGTGTGTTCGCCATCGAACGGCGCCGCATGCCGCGGGCAGGCGTAGCCTGAATCCATGCGCCCCCGTGACACCGGGGCCTCCCGCAGGCTCAGCCGCTGGATCCCCGCCATCGCCGCACCCATCGCGCTCGCCGCCGCCGTCGTGCTCGTGCCGATGCAGGCGAACGCCGCCGTCGACCTGCCCGACCTCACCCCCGAGGAGCTCCTCGAGCTCGCCGCGTCGAGTGACGTCGAGGCGCTGTCGGGCACGATCGAGCAGGCCTCCGATCTCGGGCTCCCCGACCTGTCGGGGCTGACCGGCGCCATGGGCGGAACAGGCGGCGACATCGCGGAGCGCAAGGGACTCGGCTCGGGCAGCGATGGGGACGGGACCTCAGCGTCCGCGACCGACCTCCAGGACCTCCTCGACCTCGCGACCGGCACGCACACCGCCCGCGTCTACCTCGACGGCGCGAACGCGCGTCTGCAGGTGCTCGACGAGTTCGCTGAACGAGACGTCTACCTCTCGGAGGACGGCGCCTGGGTCTACGACTCCCGCGAGGAGGCCGCCACGCACGTGACGGTCGATCGGGCCGCGCTCGACGCGCTGCAGGCCGATGCGAGGTCGCACGCCGACGAGTGGCAGCGGGAGCTCGAGGCCGAGCTCGGCGCGCCGCTGCCGACCCCCGAGGAGGTGCTCGACCAGGCGCTTGCGAAGCTCGACGAGTCCACCGAGGTCTCGGTCGGCACCGACACCCGGGTCGCCGGCCGCGAGGTGTACGAGCTCGTGCTCGAACCGCGCGACGACGACACGCTCGTCGGCGAGGTGTCGGTGGCGATCGACGGCGAGAACGGCGTGCCGCTCGCGGCATCCGTCACCGCTCGCGGCGCCGACGAGCCCGCGTTCAGCGTCGCGTTCACGAAGGTGTCGTTCCAGGCGCCGGACGCCTCGGTGTTCGCGTTCAGCCCGCCCGAGGGCACCACGGTGACCGAGCACGAGGTGGCCGTGCCGACGCCGGCCGAGCTCGAGCAGCTCCATCCGCTGCTCGTACTCGATGCCCTCCTGCTTCATGGCGCCCACGGCCTCGCCGCGGGCCTTGTACTGCTGCTGCGAGAGGATGCCGGCCCGCTCGGCGATGTCCGTGATGGTCACGCGCGGGTGCTTCCGGCCGGTCCTGCTCA
>NZ_WJSP02000623.1 GCF_009720255.1 Agromyces humi
CAAGATCATCGACTGGGTCACCGCGACCGATCCGATCCAGGACAACGACGGCAGCTGGGTCGAGATGACGACGGAGAAGACCGGGCCGTCGTTCCGCTCCGGCGGCGAAGACTGGACCGCGCCCGCGTCGATCTTCACTGCGGCCCGGCTGTCGCCCTTGGTGATGCCGCGGTTCACGACGATGATCGGCATGCGCCGACGCCGCGCCAGCTCGATGAGCCGCATGCCCGAGTTCACGACGAGCGAGGAGCCCGCCACCAGCAGGGTGTCGGCTGCCCGGACGAGCGACGCTGCGGCCTGGTACACGTCGACCGGCACGAACTCGCCGAAGAACACGACGTCGGGCTTCAGGATGCCCCCGCACACGGTGCACGCGGGGATCACCATCGTCTCGACGTCATCCACGTCGACGTCGCCGTCGGGCCGGGCCCGGATGGCGCGCTCCAGGTCGATCGACGGGTTCAGCTCGGCGAGCCGGTCGGCGATGGCCTGCCGGGCGTAGTGCTGGCCGCAGGTGAGGCAGAGCACGCGATCCATGCCGCCGTGCAGCTCGACCACGTGCCGGCTGCCCGCCCGGCGGTGCAGGCCGTCGACGTTCTGCGTGACGACGCCGTCGACGATGCCGTCCGCCTCGAGGTCGGCAAGCGCGAGGTGGCCCCGGTTCGGCTGGGCGGCGCCGAAGCTGCGCCAGCCCAGGTGGCTGCCCGCCCAGTACCGCTTGCGCGCCGTCTCGGAGGCGAGGAACGCCTGGAAGGTCATGGGCGTGCGCACCGGCGCGCCCTCGCCGCGGTAGTCGGGGATGCCGGAGTCCGTCGAGACCCCCGCGCCGGTGAGCACCGCCACGCGCGAACCGCGCATGAGTCCGATCGCCGTCTCGAACTGTTCGTCGGCGATCATCGGAGCTTCGAGGCCAGGCACCACGGCGTCTCCCTTCGACGTGGTCCGATTCTAGACGTGTCCGTTTTCCGGAATGTTTCGCGCACTGGCAGGCTAGGGGGAGGAGATCCATGCACATCGAACGAGTCCGCGACGCGGCATCCGACGCCGTGGCCGACTACGCCCGGCTCACCGACGTGACCCTGCGCAGCGCCCACGAGCCCGCCGAGGGCCTGTACATCGCCGAATCGGCCAAGGTCATCCGCCGCGCGATCGGCGCGGGGCACCGCCCGCGCTCGGTGCTGATGGAGGAGAAGTGGCTCGCCGGACTCGAGGCCGAGCTCGCGCCGTTCGACGTCCCCGTGCACCTGGCCGACCCCGACCAGCTCGAGGAGATCACCGGCTACCGCGTCCACCGGGGCGCACCACCGACGCCCAGAACGCCAACGACACCGACATGGCCTGGCTCGCGCACATCTCGGACTGGCAGGCCGAGACAGCCGACCCCGGAGAGTTCCTGGATTCGCTCCGGTTCGAGATCGG
>NZ_WJSP02000624.1 GCF_009720255.1 Agromyces humi
TGCGCACCGTGGTCGACGTGCGGCTCGCGGACTACGACGAGGTGCGGGGCGTGCCGAGCACGGAGACCTCCCGGGCGGCGGCTATCGTGTGCTCGCGACCCTGCCGCTCGGGGGGGACGTCGGGGCGGACGGAGGAACGGCGTGACGATCTCGGTGCTCATCGCCGACGACCAGGCGATGGTGCGCGCCGGCTTCGCGGCCGTCCTCGCCGCGCAGCCGGGGATCGAGGTCGTCGGCCAGGCCGCCGATGGTGTGGAAGCCGTCTCCCTCGCGCGCGAGCTGCGCCCCGACGTCGTCGTGATGGACGTGCGGATGCCGCAGCTGAACGGCATCGAGGCGACGCGTGCGCTGCAGACGCCGCCACGCAGCAGCGACTACGTGCCACGCGTGCTCATGCTGACCACGTTCGACATCGACGAGTACGTGTACGAGGCGCTCCGGGCCGGCGCGAGCGGGTTCCTGCTCAAGGACGCCACGCCCGAGGAGCTCGTGGCCGGCGTGCGGATCGTCGCGGGCGGCGACGCGCTGCTCGCGCCCAGCGTGACCCGTCGGCTGATCGAGGACTTCGCCCGCTCGGCGCCGGCACCCAAGTCCTCGGGCAACCGGCTCGCCGAGCTCACCGAGCGCGAGCGCGAGGTGCTCACGCTCGTGGGTCGCGGCATGTCGAACTCCGAGATCGCGTCGGCGCTGTTCATCGCCGAGCAGACGGTGAAGACGCACGTGTCGAAGATCCTCCAGAAGCTCGGCCTGCGCGACCGGGTGCACGCCGTGGTGCTCGCGTACGACACCGGCCTCGTGCAGCCGGGCGCGTAACGCTCGCACCGCCGAGGCCGAGCTCGCCGCCGCGGCCCCTACCCCGGTAGGGGTGCGAACGGCTCCGCCGGGTGATGCCCTCCCCGCCACCGCGTTCCTAACCTGCCCCGCGAGGGCGGACGGGCCGCCCGGGATGGGGCACCATGACCGACACGATGGAGCGCCGCGCTGCGGCATCCGCCCAGCCTGCGGCATCCGCTGCACCGGACGCGCCGCGCACTCGGGTCGCCCGCGACCCGAGCGTCGACGCGATCCGCATCGTGCTGCTCGTGGCGGTGTTCCTGCTGCACGCGATGATGTGCGGCGTCAGCGTGGGCGCGGCCGGGCCGGTGCTCGAGAACGCGCTCGAGGGGCAGGTCTGGTTCGGCCCGGTGAGCTGGGTCGTGCAGATCATGCCCCTGTTCTTCATCGCGGGCGGGTTCTCGAGCTTCCACCACTGGCGGTCGATGCGAGCGCGTGGGGCGACACCCTCCGAGTACATTTCACCGTCTCGAGCGCCTTGAAGAACGCCTGCCCGAGCGCGCCGTCGTGCGCGTCCTCGACCGCGTGGTTGTTGTCGGACACCTGCCAGAGGACGGTGTTGTCCTCGCGCCGGAAGG
>NZ_WJSP02000625.1 GCF_009720255.1 Agromyces humi
GGCGAGCGCGTCGAGCGTCGGCCGCACGAGGCGGCCGAAGTCGGCGTTGTCGATGGTGCCCTGCGTCACGTGCACGACGCGGCGGTCGCCGTCGAGCTCGCCCCACCACGCGGGCAGTTCGCCCGCCACGGGTGCCGGCGGCAGCACCGTGCCGACGAAGCGCAGGTTCGGCGACAGGTCGGTGCGGGGATACTCGAACTCGGCCGGCGAGAGCTGCAGGAAGCGGTCGAACCGGCGCGAGAAGTCGAGCACGAAGGCGTCGAGGTCGGGGCGGCCGAGCGAGCGCATGGTCTCGTTCGCGAGCCGCTGCGTCGCCCGGAACAGCACCCGCTGCACGAGCACGTTGAGCACGCGGTTGCGGAGCCGCCCGACGGCGCCGCGCATCGGTGCGAGGCCCAGGCCGTAGGGCGCGACATCCGGGCTCGACTGGCTGAGCGGCACCACCCCGACGGCCAGCACGGGCGGGTGGGTCCCCGGACCATCGAGGAGCAGCGGCAGGACGCCCGCGAACGCGGCGTCGACGAGGATCGCGTCGGGGGCGACCTCCGCCATCGCCGCCTCGACCGCGCGGAACTGGTCGGGCACCGTCCTGACGAAGATCGTCTGCACGTCGTACTGGAGCTTGCCGATGCCGCGGTGGCGATCGCGATCGGGCAGGTGCTCCGGCATGCGGCGGTCGTCGAAGTCGGCGATGCCGCCGAGGGCGCGGTGCGCGGCGCCGGTGGCCGTCACCGCGTCGTGGAAGCGGGAGCCGGTGAGCATGGTGACGTCGTGGCCGCGCGAGACGAGATCGCGGGCGATGGCGAGCAGGGGCGCGACGTGACCCTGGATGGGGCTCGCGCACAGGAGGTAGGTGGACATGTGCAGCGAAGCTACGAGCGTCCGGATGCCGCGACAAGCGATTCGGGCCCCGTTCGGTGCTGTCCCGGGCGAAGTTCAGGGCTGGCACCGAGCGGATTCGCAGCTGACGATCGGTTTTGGAGCGCAGGCTCGGGAATGCCCCGATCAGCCCAGAGGTTGTATCAATGTCCGGACGTGGAGCCACCACGTCGGAAGGAGGAGAACGTGGGCATCAGTTACGTCGAGTTCGAAGACGAAGCCGGAGTCCTGCGTCGCTACCGCAAGCACGCGAACGGGCGCGGCCTCGTGGCCACGACCGCGAAGGTGGACGCGACGGCATTCGTCGACCCGACCGCCTACGTCGACCCCGGTGCCGAGGTGCAGCGCGGAGCCCAGATCGGGCACGGCGCCTGGATCGACCGAGACGCCATCGTGGCGGAGCGGGCCGTGGTGGGCGTCAACGTGCACGTCGGTCGTCGCGCCGTGGTCGGCCGCAACGCCGTCATCGGCCCGTACGCCAGCGTCGGCGACGACGCGCGCGTGCAGAACGGCGCACGGGTCCCCCGCG
>NZ_WJSP02000626.1 GCF_009720255.1 Agromyces humi
GGCGAGCGCCGGCGCGCCACGCCCCTGCGGCCCGACGACATCGACCTCGGTGACGGCCGCGTGGAAGCGGCCGTTGGGCGGCAGCGCGACCGTCGCCGAGATCGTGCGCACGTCGGACTCGAGCGCCACGAGATGGTGCTTCGCCCGATCCCACGCCTCGTCGTAGAAGTGGTTCGTCGCGACGAGCAGCTTCACGCCGGCCTCGCGGCAGGCATCGACGACGGCACGCGCCTCCTCCTTCGTCGTCGCGAGCGGCTTCTCGCAGAGGATGGCGCGGACACCGGCACGGACCCCCTCGAGGATCTGTCGCGCGTGCTCGCCCGGCGGGCTGCATACCGCGAGCACCTCCACCGCAGTGTCCGCCAGCATTGCCGCGGAGCCGGTCGACGCGGCAGCGCCGACACGGTCGGCGAGCCCTGCAGCGCGCCCACTGCCGTGGTCGGAAATGTGCACGACGGAGAACCGGTCGGCGACCCGCTCCAGCGTCGGAAGGTGCAGCGCGGCGACCCCCGGCCCAGCTCCGATCACGCCGACGCCCCACGTCATACGCACACCTCCCCCACTTGTGTCGTAACTATACAAAAGATGATCGCACTTTTGTCCATAGTCGAGCCGAAATCAACGCTGAGGGCCGCGGGTTGTGTCAGAATCTGTGCATGACACGCGAGTCGACCCTGCGCTTCGGCGCTCAGACCGATGAGGTCACGAGCCTCCTTCGAATCGTCAACCTGGTGCGCACCGGTGAGGCCGCCACGCGTCCCGAGATCGGCCGTGTGACCGGGCTCGGTCGCGGCGTCGTGACCCAGCGGGTCGACCAGGCCATCGAGATGGGATTCCTCGCCGACGGCGAGTTCGGGCCGTCCTCGGGCGGCCGGGCGCCGCGCACCCTCCGCTTCCGGTCCGAACAGGGCCGCATCATCGTCTGCGCACTGGGCGCCCTGCACATCCGGGTGGGCATCGCGTCGCTCGACGGCGACATCGTCGACCACGCCCATGCGACGTGGGACATCGCGCGTGGTCCCGCCGAGACCATCGAGAAGGCGCTCGAGATGCTCGACGAGATCCTCGCCCATCACGCCGACGTGCCCGTGTGGGGCGTCGCCGTCGGCATCCCGGGTCCGGTCGACTTCGGCAGCGGGCGCCCGGTGGCACCGCCGATCATGCCCGGCTGGAACGGATTCGATGTCCGGCGCCGCTTCGAGCAGCGGTTCGAAGCGCCCACCTGGGTCGACAACGACGTGAACCTCCTCGCCTTCAGCGAGCGCGCTCGCGGATGGCGTCGCCGCGCGCGTCGCAGAGGAACACGTTGACCTGGCCCGCGCCGAACGCGTCCTCGGCGCCCATGAGGATCGGGATGACGAACCGGCCCTCGAGGTCGCTCGTGAGCAGGCC
>NZ_WJSP02000627.1 GCF_009720255.1 Agromyces humi
CGGCGGCGCGCTCCTTGAGGAGCAGGTACGTGCGCATGTTCGCGGCGGCGGACTCCCACACGCCCTGCTCGTCCTCGGTGCGCGAGGGCTTGTAGTCGAAGTGACGCGGGCCGTCGTAGGCGGGGACGCCGCCGGGGCCGCCGTTCTCGAGCAGGTCGACCAGCGCGAACGCGTTGTGCAGGTCGCCGTGGCCGAAGACGAGGTCCTGGTCGTACTTGATGCCGCGCTGGCCGTTGAGGTCGATGTGGAAGAGCTTGCCGTGGTACAGCGCCTGCGCGATGCCGGCGGCGAAGTTGAGGCCGGCCATCTGCTCGTGGCCGACCTCAGGGTTGAGGCCCACGAGCTCGGGGCGCTCGAGCGAGTCGATGAAGGCGATCGCGTGGCCGAGCGTCGGCAGCAGGATGTCGCCGCGGGGCTCGTTCGGCTTGGGCTCGATGGCGAAGCGGATGTCGTAGCCCTTGTCGGTGACGTAGTCGCCGAGGAGGTTGACGGCCTCGCGGTAGCGCTCGAGCGCCTGGCGGATGTCCTTTGCCGCGTCGTACTCGGCGCCCTCGCGGCCGCCCCACATCACGAAGGTCTTCGCGCCGAGCTCGGCGCCCAGGTCGAGCTGGCGGAAGACCTTGCGGAGCGCGTAGCGGCGCACGTCGCGATCGTTCGCGGTGAAGCCGCCGTCCTTGAAGACCGGCGCCGAGAAGAGGTTGGTGGTGACCATCGGCACGATGAGGCCGGTGTCGTCGAGGGCGCCCTTGAGGCGGTCGATCTGCGTCTGGCGCTCGGCATCGGTCGAGCCGAACGCGAAGAGGTCGTCGTCGTGGAAGGTGAGGCCGTAGGCGCCGAGCTCGGCGAGCTTCTCGACCACGTGCACGACGTCGAGCGGATGCCGCGTGGGGCCGCCGAACGGGTCGGTGCCGTTGTAGCCGACCGTCCAGAGGCCGAAGGAGAACTTGTCGTCGCGGGTGGGCGCGCTGGCCATGGGTGATCCGCCTTTCAGCGTCATCGATGATTTGTTGGCAGGTACAACATAAGGCCGCGCCGCGGTCGACGCAAGTCGGCAGCGCCCGGCGAGCCATTTGTTCGCAAATCCCACAAACCACTTGCGTGGCGCGTCGGCGTGTGCGTAGAGTCCCCGACGAAGCAATCGAAACGTTTAGACGATGGAGTCCGGCATGGCGAAGATCCACGAGGTGGCGAAGGCCGCCGGCGTGTCGATCAGCACCGTGTCGTACGCGCTGAGCGGCAAGCGCACGATCTCGGCCGAGACCCGCCGGCGCATCGAGCTGGCCGTGCGCGAGCTCGACTACCGGCCCAACGCCGGGGCCCGCATGCTCGCCGGGCGCCGCACCAACATCTTCGCGGTGACCGAGC
>NZ_WJSP02000628.1 GCF_009720255.1 Agromyces humi
CGCACGCCCGCACGCCCGCACGCCCGCACGCCCGCACGCCCGCACGCCCGCACGCCTGGCGCGCGCCGCTCCGCGTCAGCGCGCCCGCAACCGGGGCGCCAGGTCCCGCTCGAACAGCTCGAGGAACCGGCGCTGGTCTGCACCCGGCGCGTGGAACACGAGGTGGTTGAAGCCCCAGTCGACGTACTGCCCGACCTGCGCGACGACCTCGTCGGGGTCGGTGCCGACGATCCAGCGCTTCGCGATCTCCTCGATCGGCAAGGCGTCTGCGGCGCGCTCCATCTCGATCGGGTCGGTGATGTCGTGCTTCTGCTCCTTCGACAGCGACAGCGGCGACCAGAAGCGCGTGTTCTCGAGCGCGGCCTCCTCGGTCTCCTCGTACGACAGCTTGATCTCGATCATGCGGTCGAGGTCGTCGAACGAGCGGCCGGATGCCTCGACCCCCTCCTTGACCGCCGGCAGCAGCTGGTCGACGTAGAGCTCGGCGCCCTTGCCCGACGTGCAGATGAAGCCGTCGCCCGCGCGACCGGCGTACTTCGCGACCGTCGGACCGCCCGCCGCGATGTAGACGGGCACGCCGCGCTCGGGCACGTCGTAGATCGACGCGTCGTGCGTGGAGTAGTAGTCGCCGGCGAAGCTCACCCGGTCGCCGACCCACAACTCGCGCATGAGCCGCACCGACTCGCGCAGCCGTGCGAACCGCTCCTTGAACTCGGGCCAGTCCTGCTCACCCGCCCCACGGAACCCGGTGGCGATCTCGTTCAGGGCCTCGCCCGTGCCGAACCCGGCGATGATGCGGTCGGGGTAGAGCACGCCCAGCGAGGCGAAGGCCTGCGCGAGCACAGCCGGGTTGTAGCGGAAGGTCGGCGTCATCACGCTCGTGCCGATGCGCACGGTCGACGTGCGCTCGCCGACGGCGGCCATCCACGCGAGCGAGAACGGGGCGTGGCCGCCGGTGTGCCGCCACGGCTGGAAGTGGTCGCTCGTCCACACCGACTCCATGCCGTGCCCCTCGGCCGCGACGGCGATCTCGACGAGCTCGCGCGGCGCGAACTGCTCCGCCGAGGCCTTGTATCCGAGTGTGAGCGTCATGCTGTTCCCTTCCGATCGGCGAGCCGGGCCACGGCTTCGGCGGTGTGGTCGCCGACTCCATGGTGCAGCACGATTTCGAGGCCGTCGACCGTGTCGACGTCGCGGGTGAGTCCCGGCAGCTCGGATGTCGCGAGCTCCACGAACCCCGCCGCCACATGCCGGGCGGCCGAATCGGGCCCGAACCGCGGCTGGAACGCCACCCCGTCGGACGCGGTCGCGAGCGTCGAGCCGGTGCCGTCGGCGTCGCGCACGAAGGCGAGCGGATGCCGCGC
>NZ_WJSP02000629.1 GCF_009720255.1 Agromyces humi
GGAGCACCAGGTGCCGAGCGCGCAGGATCGTGCCGATGCCCTGGGTGATGCAGTGCATGGGCACGTCGCCCGAGCGCCTCGAGGTGCGCGCGGGCCGCGACCTCGGGCACCACGCCGCCGTAGCGCGCGTGCTCCTCCATGGAGGAGGCGATGACATTGGCGAGCAGGGTGGTGCCGCGCACGATGCCGATCCCGGTCTCGTCGCAGGACGTCTCGATGCCGAGCACGAGTGGCGCTTCGCGGTTCACCCGGCACCCCCATCGGCGCTGCCGGATCCCGGTCCGGATGCCGCGGGGCGGGTGACTGCGGCCGGGACCTCGAGGCGCATGGCGATCGCGTCGACGTTGTCGGGCTGGTAGTAGCCCCGGCGGACGCCGATCTCGACGAAGCCCAGCGACTCGTAGAGCGACCGGGCGATGGGGTTGTCGGCGCGCACCTCGAGGAAGAGCTCGGCGACATGGCGACGTCGTGCCTGCGTGATGAGCGCGTGCATGAGGCCACGGCCAAGGCCGATCCCCCGCGCGAACGGGGCGACGGCGATGGTCTGGATGTCGCCCTGGCC
This sequence comes from Agromyces humi, assembly GCF_009720255.1. GTDB lineage: Bacteria > Actinomycetota > Actinomycetes > Actinomycetales > Microbacteriaceae > Agromyces > Agromyces humi. The sequence continues at coordinate 563 of NZ_WJSP02000629.1, forward strand.
GCTGCCCGAGGGAGCGAGCAGGCCCGCATAGCCCAACAGGCGGCGCTCGGGGTCCTCGTCATCCTCGTCGACCGCGACGAGGTAGTAGCCGTGCTGTCCCTCGAGCTCGCGACGCATGGCGGCCTCGGGCCACGCGTCGTTCACGAAGGTCTCGCGCTCGAGCCGCATGATCGCGTCGAGGTCGTGGAGCTTCGCCCGGCGCATGAACACGCTCACTGCAGCACCCGCTTGCCGGCCGAGGGCGTCACGTCGGGCGCGCGGAGGTAGAGCGGCACGTCATCGGCGAGCGGCAACCGCCCCGATGCGAACGCCAGCTCGGCCAGCATGCCGATCCCGCCCGCCGGGACGAGGTGCGCATCGAGTCGCGTGCCCGTCGTCTGGGGAACGGCGTCGCGCGGGCTCAGCGACGGACCTCCGGCGCGGCGCGGGAGGCCGTCGGCGTCGAGGCCGTCGTAGTCGGAGACGGCGAACTCCCGGCGGCGGGCGTCGGTCACGACCTGGAGGCGTCCGGCGCCCCCCCGATGAGCGACGGCCACAGGTTCTTGGGGTCAGGCGGTCTCAAGCGCGGTGACCGCGTCGCCGCACGCACGACGCCCGGCCTGCCGGCGACGATCATCACGCTGTCGTACCGGAGGCAGTTCACGCAGGTCGAGCGTCGACGCCGGCCTTCGGTCGAGCGGGATCACCAGGCTCGCCGTGCGAGCCCACCTCACTCCCCCAATATCCCGAATGGCCAAGCGGTATCTCTCACCCACCAGCTGACGTGCTCCT
>NZ_WJSP02000063.1 GCF_009720255.1 Agromyces humi
CGCGTTGGTGGCCCGTTGCCGCAGCCGCGGCCGCGGTGGGCATCGTGGCCGGGATCGCCATCGGCGTCGGCGCGAGCGGCGGGTTCGGTTCCCGGCCCGCGTCCCAGACGATCGTCGCCACCGCCTCGCTCGACGCCTTCCCCGGCTGGTCGGCCACCGGATCGGCGCAGTTGGAGGAGGGCGATGACGGCGTCCGGTCGATCGTCGTCGACCTCGATGCGGAGGTCCCAGCGACCGACGTGCGCGAGGTCTGGCTGATCCGATCCGACGCCTCGGGCCTGGTGAGCCTGGGATTGCTGGAAGGGGCGTCGGGCCGGTTCGTGGTGCCCGACGGCATCGACCTCGATGAGTTCACCCTGGTCGACGTGTCGGCGGAACCCGTCGACGGCGATCCGGCGCACTCGGGCGATTCGATCGTGCGCGGCGAGCTGCGGCGAGCCTGAGTTCACGCGGACCCGGCACGGTTCGGCCGCGCCCACGAGTCGGCGGCTCGGAACGAGGTCCCGAGCCGCCGATCGCAGGGCTGAGCGTCAGGTGCTCAGTCGCCGCAGATACCCCTGGCGGTCGCGTTCTTGCCCTGGCCGCCCAGCGCCTGGACGACGTCTCCGACGTTCGTGAATCCGAGGGCGCCTTCGGTGTTGATGGTCTTGTGCACCTGGCCGAAGCAGGCAGCGTCGGCAGGCGCGGCGTGGGCAGTGCCGGCGACGCCGAGCGTGGCGAGAGCGACGATGAATCCGGTGGCGAGAATGCGCTTCATTGGACTTTCCCTTCTGTCGGCGGGTGCGGGATCACCCGACACTATGTACTTCCCTTCTCGACGCGGGTTCGGATGCACGTCGTCGCGAATTCTTCGTTCCGCCGCTGGTCGAAGGGTGTCGGATGAGGCGCACGCGCGTGGGGCGCACGTGTCGGCTCCGCGATCAGATGAAGCCGTGGTAGGAGTGACGCACGACGCTCGAATGAATCCAGTCGATGAGCGAGAGATAGTCCCACACCGGAAGGCCGGTGGCATCCTGGATCTGCTTGGCGTATGGGGGCATGTCACTGCATTCGAGCAGCAGGGCGCCGATCTCGGGGTGGTCGGTCGCCAGCCGCACGGCAGCGCTGACGACCTCTTCTCGCACCTGGTCGAGGTCCATCCAGCCCTGGTCCTCGAGGATCGCGCCGCGGAACCCGGGGCTGTGCTCCATGCCGGCCACCACGATCGGCGCGTCCTCGCGGATACCCACCGCCGTCAGCATCCGCTGGTCGAGACTGCTCTGCTTCGCGCAGAGGATGCCCAACTGCTGGTGAGGCTGCAGTGCACCGAGCACCATCGGAACCTGACACAGGCTGGACAGGAACACCGGGACCGGCAGTGCCTCGGCGAGCTCGCGTTGGAAGCGGGCGAAGTATCCGCACGCACCCACGATTGCGCGGCAGCCGTCGCCGACGAGCTCTCGCGCGGCGGCGAGGACGGGTTCGAGCAGGGTCGGGTCGCCCCCGATGAGTCGAGGACTGTCGGCGCCCTCGACGACCTTGAACCGGACCGGGTAGTCGTACGTCGACGCGTTCGCGACGTTGCCCGGGATGATGGGATATCCGGTGTTCAGCAGCAGGATCCCGACCGCGTGCCCAGCCATCATCTGGGCAGCGGGCTGGTGGATGATCGTCCCCATGCTGCTCCTCACCTCATGTCGACCGTGACCGATGAAGCCTGACCCACGGTACAACGGGTGATGTACGAGTGTGTGCGCGCGGACGGATCAGATGATCGCGAGGAGGGCGAGCGCGGCGGTGCTGGTGGCCGTTCGCACGTGGTTCCAACGGTTCCATCGGATCTCGAAGTCGTCGCGTGCCTTCCGCAGCTGCACGTCACCGGTCGGTGCCGCTGCGAGCCGGTTGTTCAGCGGCACGTTGACGAGCACCGTCACGGCGAAGGAGAGCAGGGAGAGCACGAGAGCCGGCACCAGGCCTGCCAGCGCCTCCCGTCGAGCACCATCGAGATGCAACGCCGCGGCCGCAGCAGTCGCGATGGGGGCACCCAGGAACACCAGGAGGAACAGGACGTTGACGATGCTCCGGTTGATGGCGCGGAACGCCGTCACGTACGCACGGTCGTCGACCCGGCGCAGGCCCGGCGCCACCCCGCGGCTGAAGGCGAAGAACACTCCGGCGAGGAGTCCGTTGCCGACCGTTGCGCCGACGAGCACCGCTTCTGGAATGACGTGCATCATGCCCTCGCGCGTCGATCAGGCGGCGAGGAGGCCGGCGATCGTGGCCTCGATGGGAGTCTCGACGCGCACCGCGCGATCCCCGCGCGGCGCCAGCATGCCCCGCTCGTCGGCGCGAGCGAGCTCGGCGAGGCTCTCGGCCACATGGGGGCGGAAGCCGGCGTCGATCAGCGCGGGCGCCCACGCATCCTCGGGCAGCACGACGACCTCGAGCTCACGTCCCAGCGCCGCACCGAGGACCGTGGCGACCTCCCGTTCGGAGTACGCGGGCCCGACCACGTCGATCGATGTGCTCGCGACATCCGGCGACACGAGCGCCCGAGCGGCAGTGGCACCGAGATCGCGCGTCGCCACCATCGGAAGCGGGACGTCGGCCGACGCCGCGAACACCGGATAGACCCCGGCCCGTGCGGCCGCGATGAGGTCGCCGACCTTCTCCTGGAAGTGCCCCGACCGGAGCGCCGTGAGCACGGTGCCCGTCGCCTGCAGCGCCTGTTCCATTCGGTGCAGGCCCGCGATGGGGCCGGTGCCGTGCGGAAGGTCGGCGCCGCCCGCGGAGAGCATGACGACGTGCGAGATGCCGCTGTCCGCGACCGCGCCGGCGACCGACGACGTGACCGCGTCCGCGTATGCGTCGAGGTCGTCGACCGTGAGATCGAACGGCAGGAGGACGAAGAGACCGTCGCACCCGGTGATCGCGTCGCGCAGGGCGGCACGGTCACCGAGATCGACGACGCGGGCCTCGGCGCCTTGCCGCATCCATTCCCCTCCGCGTTCGCGGTCTCGAACGAGAACCCGCACCTCCGCTCCGTTCTCCAGCAGGTGACGCGCCGTTGCTGCTCCGACACGTCCCGTCGCCCCAGCCACTGCATACATGGTGTCGCTCCACTTCCTTGATGTTGTTCGGTGATCCGACGGTACGGACGTCAGGCTGGCGAAACCATGCTGGTATGTCCCCAGTTCTTGTCCATTCGTCCAGTCGAGCAGGACGCGATAGCGGCATCTCCGGCATGATCGAGACATGGATGCGACACCGTGGGAGGGCCGAGACCGCATCGCCCGGGTCCTGCAGACGCTGCGGATGCGCGGGGTCTTCTACTGCCGGTCCGAACTCACCGAGCCATGGGGGCTGGAGATGCCGGCGATCCCCGACTCGGTGAGCTTCCACGTGCCGACGGTCGGATCGTGCTGGCTCCGCGTCGACGGCGTCGACCCCGTCGAACTGCGCGTCGGCGACCTCGCACTCGTGCCGCATGGCCGTGGACATGACATCATGAGCGCGCCCGGCATCGCGCCCTCACCGCGGGTCGATCGACTTCCACAGCAGTACATCGGGCCCCACTACTCGGTGCTCCGGCACGGCGGCGGCGGGCGGGCGACACAGCTGATCTGCGGAATCGTCGCGTTCGACGACCCCGCCGCCCGACAGCTCGTCCGCGGCCTGCCCAGCGTGCTGACGGTGCGCGCCGATGAGCCCGCGATGGCGTCGTCGGTCCGTGACACGCTGCGCCTGATGGCCGACGAGCTGACCCGCGCGCAGCCCGGCGCGGAGGCCGTCGCCACGAGACTGTCCGACATCCTCGTCGTGCAGGCCATGCGCGCCTGGCTCGCGCACGATCCGACCGCGCGCGATGGCTGGCTGCTGGCGCTGCAGGACGATCGGGTCGGCACCGCGCTCGAGGTGATGCATGCCGAACCCGGCCGCGACTGGAACCTCGAGCAGCTCGCGCGCACCGCCACGATGTCGAGGTCGGCGTTCAGCGCCCGCTTCACCGGCATGGTGGGCGAAGCACCCATGGCCTACCTCACTCGCTGGCGCATGAACCTCGCGGCGAACCGGCTGCGCGATGATCGCGCGACGGTCGCACAGGTCGCAGCCGAAGTCGGCTACCAGTCCGAGGCCGCCTTCACCCGCGCGTTCGCCCGCACCATCGGACAGACGCCGGGCGCGATGCGCCGGCAGGCGATGTCGGAGGCGAACCCCAGCTGAGTCCGAGGTCCGCCCATCCGGCGCATCACTCGAGCGGTGAGGGGACGCTGCCGCGAGGAAGACTCCGCATCGTCGATCGTTCTCACTCGTGTTCGGGCAGCAGCGGCGATGACCAGCCCGGGTCGCGACCGAGTTGCGCAGCTCGCGCGACCGACGCCGCGCCGAAGCGATCACGCACGGCGTCCAGCACGGTGTCGAGGCGCACTCCGTCGTCCCAGTCGATCGGCAGCTCCGGCTGGAGGCCGTCGGCGCGCGCCAGTTGCGACAGCGAGACACCGATCAGGGTGATGCCGCGCTCGGCGATCTCAGGCTGCGCGCCGGCGAGCAGCCCTCGCGCGATGGCGAGCAGCACGGCGGTGCGGTCGGACGGGGATCGGAGGGTGCGCGACCGCGTGGCCTTCGCGAAGTCGCCGTAGCGAAGGCGCAGCACGACCGTGCGACACACCCGGTCCCCATCGCGGAGACGCCGGGCGAGGCGATCGACGAGCTGGGTGAGGATGAGGTCCAGTTCCTCGGGCGGGCGGGGCCGGCTGCCGAGGGCGCGCTGCGAACCGATGGAGCTGCGACGCCGCGTGGTGTCGACCGGGCGCGGGTCACGGAGCCGGGCCAGCGCGTGCAGATGCGCGCCGGTCGCCTTGCCGAGCAGCCTCTCGGCGGTCGCTGCTTCCAGTTCGGCCAGTTGCCCGACGGTGCGAATGCCGAGCCGATGCAGCTTCTCGGCGGTGACCGCACCGACTCCCCACAACCGTTCCACCGGCAGCGGGAGCAGGAACTCCTGTTCTCGCTCGGGCTCGACCACCAGCAGCCCGTCGGGCTTGCTGACCGCGCTCGCGACCTTGGCGAGGAACTTGGTCCGTGCGATCCCGACCGAGATCGCCAACCCGACCTCTGCACGGACCCGCTCGCGTAGTCGCACCGCGATCTGCTCGGGCGTGCCCGAGATGCGTCGGAGCCCCCCGACTTCCAGAAACGCCTCGTCGATGGAAAGCCCCTCCACGAGCGGCGTCGTGTCTCGGAAGATGGCGAACACGGCTCGGCTGGCGGCCGAGTACGCCTCCATCCGTGGCGGGACGACCACCGCATCGGGGCACAGGTCGCGCGCCTCCCGGCCTCCCATCGCGGTGCGCACTCCACGGGCCTTCGCCTCGTAACTCGCCGCCAGCACGACACCGCCGCCGACGATGACCGGCCGGCCGCGCAGCTCAGGCGCGTCACGCTGCTCGACCGAGGCGTAGAACGCGTCGAGGTCCGCGTGCACCACGGTCGCCGCGCCGCGCATCCCGCCCTCCCTCCGATGGTCCGTCCCGCCGATCGTTGCATGCACCGGGGACACAGGGACGCTCGGTCCCTGCGAAGCCAGATCTGCTGAAGCGGCTCGAGTTGGCCGAACGATGGGAGATGAAGCGCGCGCGCACCCGTGCTCCGGACGGACCGGTCGTCCGAACACCGTGCGCCATCGTCGCGGGCTCCGACGAGCAGGTGCCGGAGATCAGCGAACGACGGAAGCGGACTTTACTCCGGTCGTCGGCGCCTGTGAAGGCCCTGCGTCGATCGGTCGCCGCGCGCCTATCGTGGCGGCGTTCGATGCCAAGGGCCAGCCTTGGTGAGTTCGACGCCGCGAGAACACGAGGGGGCGCATGCGAATGCGCGGAAACAAGGCCACCCGTTCGGACACCAGCCGTGCGGTGGCCTTCAGCGACGCGATCATCGCGATCGTCATCACGCTCCTCGTGCTCGATCTCAGGCCGCCTGAGGCGGAGCCCGGCGGCCTGCTCGATGCCCTGCTGGGCGAGTGGCCGACCTACTTGGCGTATGCGGCCTCGTACACGTATCTGGCCGTGATCTGGTTGAACCACAAGGCCGCCTTCGCCCGCATCCAGGAGATGGACCGGGGCCTGCAGTGGGCGAATCTGGGCATCCTCGCGACGCTCGCGCTGGTGCCGTGGCCGACAGCGGTGATCGCCGAAACGGCGAGGACGGGGAACCTGGCGGACGAGCGGGTCGCCGTCGCCCTCTACGCGATCGTCGGGGCCCTGCTGTGCCTGTCATGGCTGGTGTTCTTCTCCCACTTGGCGCGGCATCCCGACCTCACCAAGGAGGAGGTGGACGATTCGTACTTCGCGCGCGAGCGCCCGCGCGCTCTCGTCGGGGTCGTGCTGTACCTGGCAGCGGGAACGGCGGGGGTCCTCATCCACCCGTTGGTGGCTTCGGTGATCTTCCTCTTCCTGCCCGCCTTCTACGGCCTCACCAGCCACGGGATCGACCAGGGGCCCGCCCTTCTCCGCGGCGGCGACGACGACCACGACGACAGAAGCGACGACTCCCGAGAAGGCGGCTGACCAGCCGCCGTCGGGCCATCACCAGCTCCGTCCCGGCGAGCAGTTCGCGCGCGGATCCGAGGTGGACTGCGAACCGGGCCCACCGGGCGCGACTTCTCGCCGCGCCCGTGTCAAGTCCCTGCCCCAGGGGCTCCTCGCGCGCCCCGGCAACGTGGTGATCCGTCAGCTCTGGGACACCGGATCAGGGGAGTCCTGCCCGTGCGGGCGTGTGATGCCGCACACTGGAGGTATGTGGTGGAGGTTTCTCAAGGCGATCAAGGATCGCGAGCACCGTATCGCGCCCACGACGTGGGTCGCCGGCATTGCCGCTGCTGTCTACGCGTTCGCGCCGATCGATCTGATCCCGGAGCTCGTGCTCGGCCCATTGGGATTCGCGGACGACCTCGGCATGTGGGCCGTCTTCGCAGTGCTCTTCGCACGCGAGCAACGGCGGTGGCAGGCCGGCCTCGGATCAACGTAAGCGTCGTCTCGCTCTGCGTCGGCCAAGGCGTGCAGCAGAGCAGCCCCGCCGAAGAGGGACGCGCTGCTGGGTGGTGCGATCGCTCAGAGCGCCTTGCCATTGACGAACACGCTGATCGCACCGTTCCGCGACACGCCGGTGGCTGCGCGGCGAGGCCACCCGTGAGACGACACAGGAGCCGCTCACTTCGACCCTCGAACACGTCCTGCGCAGATTCGGGGCGCCGGAATCGCCGAAGGGGCGCGGGCGTCCTGTGTGAGAAATACCCGTTGGGGTATGGCTATACTTGCTCCGAGGGTACCCAGAGGGGGTATCGGGAATGGACGAGAGATGACCACGACCGAGTACCAGGTGAGCGGCATGACGTGCGGACACTGCGAGATGTCCGTCCGAGAGGAGGTCGCCCAGATCGCCGGCGTCGGCCAGATCGAGGTCAGCGCGCGCACGGGCAGGCTCGTCGTCACCGCCGACCGGCCGGTGGCTGATGACGCCGTGGTCGCAGCAGTGGGCGAGGCCGGGTACTCCGCGGTCCGCGTCTGATGCACGCGGCCGGGCGACTTGGCCTATACGCCGCCGGCCTGGTGATCGCCTTCGTCGGCGCGTACGGCATCTCCGCAGCGCTCGTCCCGGACGGGGCCGACACGGTCGGTGTCGTCGCGGACGAAGCCGAGGCGGCCCGAGACGGGGGAGGGGCGATGGGTGACCACACGGCGATGACGGACGGCTCGGAGCGCGCGTCGCTTCAGGGCGTCTCGATGTCCGCCCACGGGTACGCCCTCTCGGCCGTCGCCTCGCCGGCGTCGACCGATGAGCCGGGGGAGCTGGCCTTCCGGATCCTCACGACCGGTGGCGAACCGCTGACCGACTTCGCGGTGTCGCACGAGAAGAGACTGCACCTGATCGTGGTGCGTGGCGATGGGGCGCTGTTCCGTCACGTGCACCCGACGCTGGACACGACGACGGGCACGTGGTCTCTGCCCTGGCAGTGGGACGGCGCGGGAACCTACCGGGTGTACGCCGACTTCACGCCGGGCGATGGAACAGCCGAAGGCGTCGTGTTGACCCGCACCGTCCACGTCGCCGGCGAGCTCGCCCCCGTTCCCGCCGAGCCCACCCGTTCCGCGATCGTCGACGACTTCGCCGTGTCCATCACGGGCGACCTGGTTGCCGGCACTGCGAGCGAGCTGACCGTCTCGATCGCTCACGGGAACGAGCCGGTCACCGAGCTGGAGCCCTACCTGGGGGCCTTCGGGCACCTGGTCGCACTCCGCGACGGCGACCTCGCGTACCTGCACGTCCACCCCCAGGGCGAGGATCCTCGACCCGGAGGCACCTCCGGTCCCGACGTCTCGTTCACGGTCGAAGCGCCCACCACCGGTCGCTACCTGCTGTACTTCGACTTCCAGATCGACGGGCAGGTGCGCACCGCCGCGTTCGTCGTCGACACCGAGTCCGGTGCCCGCAGCACGTCCACCAGCCACGACGGTACGAGTGAAGGAAGGTAGCCGATGACCATGACGGCCGCCGCCGGTCCCGGTTCCAGCGTGGAGCTGCAGATCGGTGGAATGACGTGCGCCTCGTGTGCGATGCGCATCGAGAAGAAGCTGAACAAGCTCGATGGAGTCACCGCGACGGTCAACTACGCCACCGAGAAGGCGAGGGTGATCGTTCCGGCCGAGTACGACCCAGCCGTGTTGATCGCGGAGGTCGAGCGGGCCGGCTACCGCGCCGCCCTGCCCGCGCCCACGAAGGCGATCAGCGAGACGGCGGGCGAGGCGGGGACGGACCCCGAGTCGGCGTCCTTGCGACAGCGGTTGGCCATCTCGATCGTGCTCACCGTCCCGGTCGTCGCGATGGCGATGATCCCTGCCCTGCAGTTCAACTCGTGGCAGTGGGCATCGCTGGCCCTGGCGGCGCCCGTGGTCGTCTGGGCAGCGTTCCCGTTCCACAGGGCGGCGTGGATGAACCTGCGACACGGCACCGCCACGATGGACACGCTCGTCTCGATGGGTACTGCCGCGGCGTTCCTGTGGTCGTTGTACGCGCTCTTCTTCGGCACCGCCGGTGCGCCCGGCATGACGCATGGCTTCGAGTTCTCGCTCGCGCCCGCCGACGGCTCGGCGAACATCTACCTGGAGGTCGCGGCCGGTGTGACGGTGTTCATCCTCGCCGGTCGCTACTTCGAGAAGCGATCCAAGCGACAGGCCGGTGCGGCCCTCCGGGCTCTCCTCGAGCTGGGCGCGAAGCACGTCTCCCTGCTCCGCGGCGCGGTCGAGACGAAGATCCCCGTCGAGGACCTGCAGGTCGGCGACGAGTTCATCGTTCGCCCGGGGGAGAAGATCGCCACGGACGGCATCGTCGTCAACGGCAGCTCCGCGGTCGACGCGTCCATGCTCACCGGCGAATCCGTCCCGGTCGAGGTCCGCGAAGGCGATCCGGTGACCGGCGCGACGATGAACGCGGGCGGGCGACTGGTGGTGCGCGCGACCCGCGTCGGCTCGGACACCCAACTCGCACAGATGGCCAGGCTCGTGGTGGATGCCCAGACCGGCAAGGCCGAGGTGCAGCGCCTCGCCGACCGGATCTCGGGCGTGTTCGTCCCCGTCGTCGTCGTCGTAGCCGTCGCCGCGCTCGGTGCGTGGCTTGGCGCCGGCTTCCCCGCATCAGTCGCGTTCACCGCTGCGGTCGCGGTGCTGGTCATCGCATGCCCGTGCGCCCTGGGCCTTGCCACCCCGACCGCCCTGTTGGTCGGCACCGGACGCGGGGCGCAGCTCGGCATCCTGATCAAGGGCCCCGAGGTGCTGGAGTCCACCCGCACGATCGACACCATCGTGCTGGACAAGACCGGCACCGTGACCACCGGCAGGATGTCGCTGGTGGACGTGGTCGCCGAACCCGGAGTCGACGTCCACGAACTGCTCCGCCTCGCCGGCGCGGTGGAGGACGCCTCCGAGCATCCAGTCGCCCAGGCGATCGCGAAGGCCGCGACCCGACAGGCCGGCACCCTTCCGGCAGTGGAGAACTTCGCGAACATCGAAGGCAACGGCGTGCAGGGCGTCGTCGACGGCCACGGGGTGCTCGTCGGCCGCGAGAAGCTGCTGGCCGACTGGGGTCAGCAGCTCAGCGCCGAGGTGGCAGACGCCAAGCTGCGGGCGGAACGAGAGGGCAAGACCGTCGTCGTCGTCAGCTGGGACGGGCGTGCTCGCGGTGTCCTCGTGGTCGCCGACACCGTCAAGCCCACCAGTGCCGAAGCCATCGGCCGGATGAAGGCCATCGGGCTGACGCCGGTGCTCCTCACGGGCGACAACGCGGCCGTCGCCCGTCGCATCGCCGACGAGGTCGGCATCGAGCGGGTCATCGCCGAGGTCCTTCCCGCCGGGAAGGTCGACGTGGTCGCCGGCCTGCAGCGTCAGGGGAGAATCGTCGCGATGGTCGGCGATGGCGTCAACGACGCCGCCGCCCTCGCGCAGGCCGATCTCGGGCTCGCGATGGGAACCGGCACGGACGTCGCCATCGAGGCATCGGACATCACCCTCGTCCGCGGCGATCTCGGCAGCGCCGTCGACGCGATCCTCCTCTCGCGAACCACGCTCCGGACGATCAAGACGAACCTGTTCTGGGCGTTCGCCTACAACGTCGTCGCCATTCCCGTCGCAGCCCTCGGTCTCCTCAACCCGATGCTCGCCGGCGCCACCATGGCGCTCTCCAGCGTCTTCGTGGTCGGCAACAGCCTCCGACTGCGCGGATTCGGGCGCGCCGCCCGAGGTGTTGGTGCGCGTCCTCGACCATGACCGAACGACGAGGCCTCGTCGAGTGGCATGCCGCTCCGGCCTGCTCGCTCAGCGGCGCCCGAACCGAGCGATCATCCGTCCCGCGAGCGTGGCCGGCGACATCATGGGCGTGCCGTGATGGCCGCCCTCGAGCACCTCGAACTCGATCGACGGCACCACCTCGGCGAGCGACCGCGCGGCGGCATGGAAGAACGGCTCGCTTCGCGACCCGACCATGACGACGCCGGATGCCGCGAGGTCCTTCCAGCGATCGGCGGGGAGCGGCCGACCGTCCTGCAGGCCCTCGAGCACGGCGAAGTCGTAGCGAACGGTCGGCACGATGCGCTTCGCCCTCCGCCACATCGGCGTGACGCGCATCATCGCCACGAAGGCGGCCGGTACGCCCACCGCCTCCGTGAAGAACGAAGCGGATGCCGCGCCGGTCCGTCCGGCCGCGACGTCCGCGGCGATCCGACCGGGCAGGTCGTGGGGCACCGGTGCCCTGCTGTCGTCGACGATGAACGGCGGCTCGTAGAGGACGAGCCCCGTCACGGCGTCACCGAGGCGAGCGGCAGCCTCGAGCGCGAGGACCGCTCCTGACGAGCTGCCGAAGAGGATGGCCCGGCCGCCGTGCGCCGCGATGACCGCAGCCACATCGGCGACCTCGTTCGCGACATCCGTGCCCGTCGGATCGGCGTCCCCGCTGTCGCCCCGCCCACGCCGGTCGTACCCCACGACCGTGAAGTGCGGCGCGAGCGCCGTCGTGAGCTTGGCGGAGTCACGGCGGGTCGCCATGGCGGGATCGACGAGCACGACGACCGGGCCGGTGCCGACGGCCTCGGTGGCCAGGCTCGTGCCGTCGGCCGAGAGGACGGTCGAGGTCGTGGAGCGGGCGGCGGCGTTCACGCCGCTGGCGCGTGTGCTGCTCATGATGCGATTCCCTTCGCGAGATGACGGTCGAGGCGGTCGAATCCCCCTCTCCACCCCTCCACCATGCCCATCGCGGCGACGCGCTCGAGGCGGGCGATGGAGGGGAAACTGGTGTGCAGGACGAGCCGGGTGCGGCCGGGGTCGAGCCCGAAGAACTCCACCGTCACGGCCTGCGACTCGGGGTCGAGGTCGGCGCCCGTGGCATCCGAGAAGCCCTCGACGTAGGCGAGCACGGCGTGATCGATGACCTCGCTGTAGATCGCGCGGATCCACACCTCGGGCTCGCCGCCGCCGACCAGGCCCATGCCGAAGTGCCAGAGCCCGCCCGGACGCACGTCGAGCGAGCGCACGGTCGTCGCCCAGCCCTCGGGCCCCCACCACGCCTCGAGCTCCTCGGCGACGGTCCACGAACGCCACACCCGATCGGGAGCAGCGCCGAGTTCGCGCTCGAGGGTGATCTCGCGCCGCTCGAGGTCCTTGACCATCCGAAGGGCGGTCATGGCGACTCCTCGCTGCCGCGCAGGTGGGCGTCGAGACGGTCGAGACGGCTGCCCCAGACCGCGGCGAAGGAGTCGAGCCATCCGTCGATCTCCTGGAAGGGAGCCGCTTCGAGGTCGTAGATCCGACGCTGGGCGTCGACGCGCGCGGCGACCATGCCGGCTTCGCTCAGGACGCGCAGGTGCTTGGACACCAGCGGCTGGCGCAGGGCGAGCGTGTCGGCGATCTCACCGACGGAGCGCGGCCCGGTGTCGCGCAGCAGCTCGACGATGGCGAGCCGGTTCGGCTCGGAGAGTGCGTTCAGCGTTTCGATCACGAGGCATAGTATCACTCAGCAGTAATATAACTGTCAAGAGATAAACGACACCGCGACGTCCTCGAGTCGGGCGGGATCCGCGAGCACGTCGAGCCCGACGACCCGGTCACCCTCGAGCTCGAACGCCATGATCGACACGACACGCCCGTGCATGACGGCCGCGACGCCGGGCCGACCGTCGATGAGCACGGGGGTGGAGTGCGCGGCCAGCCGCCCGGCGAGCACCGCCTGTCCGGCGATGGCCTGGGCACCCTCGACCAGTTGCACGGTGGTGCCGTAGTCCGCGCGCAACACCGCGCCGTCGTCGAGCAGTTCCAGCAGCGCCCGCACGTCGCCGTCCCGCGCCGCGATGAGCCAGGCATCGACGATGCGCCGGCCGCGGTCGCGATCCGGACGAGCCGGGCTCTCGGCGCCGCGCACCCGGCGCCGTGCCCGGGACGCCAGCTGGCGCGCCGCTTCGGGGGAACGGTCCAGCACGTCGGCCACCTCGTCGAACGAGCGACCGAACACGTCGTGCAGCACGAGCGCGATCCGCTCGGCAGGGCTGAGGGTTTCGAGCAGCACCAGTAGCGCCACGCTCACCTGCTCGCTCTGCGCCACGAGCTCGGCCGGATCGGCTTCGAGGGCCACGGGTTCGTCCCGCCACGGCTCGACCTGCCACGAGTGCTCGCGCTTCCGACGTGGGGCGCGGAGCAGGTCGAGGCTCACACGCGAGACCACGGTCGTCAGCCAGGCGTCGAGGTTCTCGATGCCGTCGACGTCCACGCGCTCGAGTCGGAGCCAGGTCTCCTGCACCGCATCATCGGCGTCCGCGGGGGAGCCGAGCAGTCGTGTCGCGATCGCGTGCAGGCGGGGCCGTTCCGTCTCGAACCGGCGGGCCAACGTGATTCGGTCGGTCATGTCACATCTCCTCGGGGTCGTTCGTCGTGATGTCGACGAGGGAATGCCCTCGGTTGTGACACGGGAGGAACACCATCATGAACGCACCTCTGCTCGTGACGGGCGGCACCGGCAACATCGGCCGCCGCGTCGTGCCACTGCTTCGCGAGGCCGGCCGCGACCTCCGCATCCTCACCCGCCACCCCCGTGAGGCGGCGCCCGGCATCCATCATGTCGAAGGCGACACCGTCGCCGGACGCGGACTCGCCGCCGCACTGGACGGCGCAGAGGTCGTGCTCCACCTCGCCGGCGGTGCGAAGGGCGACGATGTCGCGGCGCGGAACCTCGCCGCTGCGGCTCGCGATGCCGGCGTGCGGCACCTCATCCTGATCTCGGTGATCGGCGCCGACCGGATGCCGATCGGCTACTTCCGCGCCAAGGCGGAGGCGGAGCGGGCGATCGCCGGATCCGGCGTGCCGTGGTCGGTGCTCCGCGCCGCCCAGCTCCACGACTTCGTCCTCCCGGTGGTGGGCGGCATGGCGAAGCTGCCCCTCCTTCCGGTGCCCGGCGGCCTCCGGTTCGAGCCCGTCGACGTCGGCGAGGTCGCCGCGCGCCTCGCCGAGGTCGCACTCGGCC
>NZ_WJSP02000630.1 GCF_009720255.1 Agromyces humi
TCGACCCGCGGGTGCTTCCGCGGGTGCTGGCACGGGCGAAGGACCGCGCGCCTGCGTCTCCGGCGGCGAGTCGCGCGCTCGAGCAGCTGACCCCGCGCGAGCTCGAGGTGCTGCGCCGCATCTGCGACGGGGCGAACAACCGCGAGATCGCGGCCCAGCTGCACGTGGGGGAGCGCACGGTGAAGTCGCACGTCTCGGCGATCTTCATGAAGCTCGGCGCCCGCGACCGCGCCGCGGCGATCATCGCCGCCTACGACGCGGGCCTCCGCCCGTAGTTCCGACCCTGGGTAGGGCGGATGTCGCGCCGACAGCACGCTGTGTCGATCGACCAGCCGCTCGGTCGTCATCACAACAGAGGCCGACATCCGGCCGACTCCCGAAGGGGAGGGAACGAGGACGACCCCGGCGACGGCGGTGCGCGAGTACCCTGTCGCTGGATCGGGTCGAGGAGGAACACCATGCGCTACACACTGCTGCTTCACTACCCCGAGATGACCGCCGACGAGCTCGGTGACGAGGCGCTCGCCGAGGGCCAGCAGGCCTTCACCGCCTACGCCGCGACGCTGCACTCCGCGGGCGTGCTGCTCGGCGCCGAGGTGCTGCAACCGTCGTCGAGCACGACGACCCTGCGCGCCGACGGCGGCGCCGTGCAGGTGCAGGACGGCCCCTTTGCCGACACGAAGGACCAGCTCGGCGGCACGTTCGTCATCGACGTGCCCGACCTCGACACCGCGATCGAGTGGGCCAAGCAGGCTCCTTCGATGGACTACGGCGCGGGCGGCGTCGAGGTGCGCCCGGGCGCCGTGTACACGGTCGACGGCGTGTGGACTCCCAACGAGTGAACGCCGATGCCGCGCGGGCGGCGGCCGCGGCATCCGTCGAGCTGGTCGCCCGCGCGTCCTACGGCCGGCTGATCGCGCTGCTCGCGGCGTCGTCGGGTGACCTCGCGCTCGCCGAGGACGCCCTGGCCGGCGCCTTCGAGCAGGCGTTGAAGACGTGGCCGGATGCCGGTGTGCCCGACAATCCCGAGGGGTGGCTGTTGACCGTGGCCCGCAATCGCCAGCGCGACGCGTGGAAGTCGGCCGAGCGTCGCCTGACCGCACCGGTCGCTGACGATGCCGAGACGCCGGCCGCGGCATCCGTCGACCCGCTGGCCGAGCTCGATCCGTTCGCGATCGGCGACAAGCGGCTGGAGCTGCTGTTCGTGTGCGCGCACCCGGCGATCGACGCCGCGGTGCGCACGCCGCTCATGCTGCAGGTCGTGCTCGGATTCGAGGCCGCGCAGATCGCGAGGGCGTTCGCGGTGCCGCA
>NZ_WJSP02000631.1 GCF_009720255.1 Agromyces humi
GCGGTGAGGAACGCGCCCGCGAAGTCGGCGCGCGGCAGGCCCCCGCGGTGGCGCCGAGCGGCCACGAGGTCGGGCGGTGCGCCGAGGTCGACGAACCCGGCGATCGCCGTGTCCGCCAGTGCCTCCTCGCCGACGATCATGAGGTGCACGTGGTGGTCGACGAGCGGTGGCAGCATCGTGCCCGTCTCACCCGGGTGGTCGCCGTTCAGCGAGCGACGCACCGCCGAGGCGAGGGGACCGAGGTCGAGCAGGGCCTCGGTCGGGGAGTCAGCGGCTCGTGGCATCCGTCAACCCGGGATCTCCGTGCGCACGGCGTACAGCTCGGGAAAGAACGTGAGCTCGAGGGCGCGGCGGAGGAAGGGGGCGCCACTCGACCCGCCCGTGCCGGTCTTCGAGCCGATGATGCGCTCGACGGTCTTGAGGTGGCGGAACCGCCAGAGCTGGAAGTTGTCCTCGAGGTCGACGAGCTCCTCGCAGGTCTCGTAGGCGGCCCAGTGCTCCTCGGGGTTCGCGTAGATCGCGGCGAACACGGGCACGAGCTCGGGCTGGAACGTCCACGCGAGCGTCACGTCCCGCTCGAGGATCGACGCCGGGATCGGATACCCGGCCCGAGCGAGCAGCCTGAGGAACTCGTCGTAGATGCTGGGCGAGTCGAGCGCGTGGCGGAGGATCGCGCTCGCCGCGGCATCCGACTCGAAGACCTGCATCATCTTCGCGTTCTTGTTGCCGAGCACGAATTCGACCGCGCGGTACTGGTAGGACTGGAACCCGCTCGCGTTGCCCAGCACGCCGCGGAACTGCCCGTACTCGGTGGGCGTCAGCGTCGCGAGCACCGACCACTGCTCGGTCAGGGTGCGCTGGATGTGCTTCACGCGCGCGACGCACTTGAGCGCGGGGGCCAGCTCGTCGGCCCGCAGCAGGTCGCGCGCCGTCTCGAGCTCGTGCAGCACGAGCTTCAGCCACAGCTCGGTGGTCTGGTGCTGGATGATGAACAGCAGCTCGTCGTGGTGCTCGGGCCGCGAGATCGGGCGCTGCGCCGAGAGCAGCGTAGGCAGGTCGAGGTATCCGCCGTAGCTCATGCGGTCACTGAAGTCGGTGACGACGGATGCCTCGATGCGGCGGGTGTTCGCCGCGACGGGCTGCTCGGGTTCGGCGTTCTCGGCGGGTTCGGCCACGGAGCCAGCCTAGCCGCGCGCCTGCGCCCCGCTCGTTCCGGATGGGACGAGCGGGGCGCTGCGAGGGCTGGATGCGGGACGGACGCCTCCTGCGCGTCAGGGAGTGGTGCCGGCCTCGGCCACTGCCCGCCC
>NZ_WJSP02000632.1 GCF_009720255.1 Agromyces humi
CCGGCTGCCAGACGGCGAACACGCCGGCCCCGATCATCGACGCCAGGCCGATCGCCACGGCATCGCGCAGCCCGAGCCGGCGGGCCAGGCGCCCCGAGGAGGGGGACGGGGACGGAGTCGCGCTCACGCCGGAACCCTACTCCACCGCGGTGAAGCGCCCGTCGCGGACTCGTAGGATCGACGCATGCCCGCCGAGGAGACCTCAGCCCCGTCCCACGCCGCCGTCGACCGTGTCACCGCCGCACTCGCCGCGCAGGGCGTCGAGCCGCGCGTCGTCTGGTTCGACGACGCCGTGACCACCGCCCAGCTCGCCGCCGACGCGCTCGGCGTCGAGGTGGGCCAGATCGCCAACTCGCTCGTCTTCACGATCGACGACGACCCGATCCTCGTGCTCACGTCGGGCGCGCACCGGGTCGACACCGACTGGCTCGGGGAGCGGCTGGGCGGCACCATCCGTCGCGCTTCGAAGGAGACCGTCAAGGCTGCCACCGGCCAGGTGATCGGCGGCGTCGCACCTGTCGGGCATCCGTCGCCGGTGCGCACCGTGGTCGACGTGCGGCTCGCGGACTACGACGAGGTGTGGGCCGCAGCCGGACACGCGAAGACCGTCTTCCCGACGACGTTCGACGAGCTCGTGCGCATCACGGGCGGCACGCCCAGCCCCGTCGAGGCTCCGGCGTGACGTCCGACGCGGTCGTGTGGCCGCGCTCCGCGGGCCCGTTGACGCTCCGTCCGCCGACGAGCGCCGACCTCGACCAGGTGCTCGCCTGGCGCAACCGGCCCGAGGTCACCCGCTGGCTGCTGCGCACGACGGTCGACCCCGAGAACTTCAGGCGGGCGTGGTTGGAGAGCGTCGGCGATCCCGCGCAGCACACCGCAGTGGCGGTGCTCGACGGCGTCGTGGTGGGCACGGGCTCGCTCGACGTGCGCGACGGCATGCGGCAGCTCGACGGCGACGCGTGGCGAGCGGCAGAGGGGCTGCTCGGCTACCTCATCGATCCGGCCCATGCCGGCAGGGGGTACGCGACCGACGTCGCGCGCGCCCTGCTCGGCCTCGCCTTCGGCGAGCTGGGCCTGCACCGGGTGACCGCCGGATGCTTCGCCGACAACGTCGCCTCGTGGCGGGTCATGGAGAAGGTCGGCATGCGGCGCGAGCAGCACGGCGTGCGCGACTCGTGGCACGCGGAGCTCGGCTGGATCGACGGATACACGTACGGCATGCTCGCCGAGGAGTGGCGGGCGGGCGGCTGACGCGCGGTGGTGCGGGCAACCGCCGCCGCGCCGTCCCCTAGGCGCCGCG
>NZ_WJSP02000633.1 GCF_009720255.1 Agromyces humi
GTGGCATCCGGCGACACGACCATGCGCATCGAGCGGATCTACGGGACGACGCTGCTGAACGCCGAGGACGGCATCGACTGGACGCTCGGCGTCGACGAGGCCGCCTCGACCGGAGTGGTCGCGTGAGCGCCGGGCACGGAGCATCCGCGTCCATCCTGAAGCAGCCGAAGGCCGTATGGGCCGTCGCGTTCTCGTGCGTCATCGCGTTCATGGGCATCGGGCTCGTCGACCCGATCCTGCCGGCCATCGCCGAGAGCCTCGAGGCCACCCCCACCCAGACCGAGCTGCTCTTCACGAGCTACCTGCTGGTCACCGGCGTCGCGATGCTCGGCACCAGCTACGTCTCGAGCCGCATCGGCGCGAAGAAGACGCTGCTCATCGGCCTCGGCATCATCGTCGTCTTCGCCGCCGCGGCGGGGCTCTCGCAGAACGTCGAGTCGATCATCGGCTTCCGTGCCGGCTGGGGCCTCGGCAACGCGCTCTTCATCTCCACGGCCCTCGCGACCATCGTCGGCGCCGCCGCGGGCGGCTCCGGCTCTGCGATCATCCTCTACGAGGCGGCCCTCGGCCTCGGCATCGCCATCGGCCCGCTCCTCGGCGGCTTCCTCGGCAACCTCAGCTGGCGCGGCCCGTTCTTCGGCACCGCGGCCCTGATGGCCGTCGGCTTCATCGCGATCGTCGTGTTCCTGAAGGACGATGCGAGCGGGCCGGATGCCGGGAGCCGGCCGGTGCCGACGAGGCTGTCCGCCCCCATCCGCGCCCTCCGCCAGCCGGCGCTCGCGGTGCTCGCCGGCGCTGCCCTGTTCTACAACATCGGCTTCTTCGTGCTGCTGGCGTACTCGCCGTTCCCACTGGGATTCGACGCCATCGGGCTCGGACTCACGTTCTTCGGCTGGGGCGTCGCGCTCGCGATCACCTCGGTCTTCGTCGCCCCACTCCTCACGGCGCGGATGCCGCGCACCCGGGTGCTGTGGATCGCACTGCCGCTCCTCGCCGTCGACCTCGCCGCCGCGGGATTCGTGATCGACGACCCGACGATGCTCGTGGTCTGCATCGTCGCCGGCGGACTCGTGCTGGGCGTGCTCAACACCGTGCTCACCGAGTGCGTCATGGAGGCGACCGACCTGCAGCGCTCCGTGGCGTCGAGCGCCTACTCGGCCGTGCGGTTCCTCGGCGGCGCCATCGCCCCGCCGGCGGCGGCCGAGCTCGCGCACCTCATCTCACCCGAGGCGCCCTACTTCGCGGCCGCCGGGTCCGTGCTCGTCGCGCTCCTCGTGGTGCTCGTCGGGCATCGC
>NZ_WJSP02000634.1 GCF_009720255.1 Agromyces humi
CATCGAACTCCGATCGTCGATTCAGGCGTCGAGGAGGTCGAGCAGCGCCGTCCGGAACTCGGCCGGCTTCTCGAGGTGCGGCGAGTGGCCGCAGTCCTCGAGCTCGAGCTCCGTGACCGCACCGCCCTCTTCAACTGGGCGTACGCGCGGCACACCGGCGGCACGTTCGTGTTCCGCGTCGAGGACACGGATGCCGCGCGCGACAGCGAGGAGAGCTACGAGCAGCTCCTCGACGCGCTCACCTGGCTCGGGCTGGACTGGGACGAGGGCATCGGTATCGGCGGTCCGCATGCGCCCTACCGCCAGTCGCAGCGCGGCGACCTCTACCGCGAGATCATCGACCGGCTCATCGCGTCGGGACACCTCTACGAGTCGTACTCGACCGCCGAGGAGATCGATGCGCGGAACGCAGCGAACGGCCGTCCCAAGCAGCTCGGCTACGACAACTTCGACCGCGACCTCACCGATGCGCAGCGTGCCGCGTTCCGCGCCGAGGGTCGCCAGCCCGCGCTGCGGCTCCGGGTGCCCGAGGTCGACCTCGGCTTCGACGACCTGGTGCGCGGCCGCATCGACTTCCCGATCGGGTCGACCATCGACTTCGTCGTCGTGCGTCCCAACGGCGCCCCGCTCTACACGTTCGTGAATCCCGTCGATGACGCGCTCATGGGCATCACGCACGTGCTCCGCGGCGAGGACCTCCTCTCCTCGACGCCGCGGCAGATCGCGCTCTACCATGCGCTCATCGACATCGGCGTGACGACCTTCGTGCCGCGGTTCGGACACCTGCCCTACGTGATGGGCGAGGGCAACAAGAAGCTCTCGAAGCGCGATCCCGAGTCGAGCCTCTTCCACCACCGCGAGCGGGGGTTCATCCCCGAGGGCCTCGTCAACTACCTCGCACTGCTCGGCTGGGGCTTCTCCGCCGACCGCGACGTGTTCTCCCGCGATGAGCTCGTGGCGGCTTTCGACGTCGTGAACGTCAACCCGAACCCCGCGCGCTTCGACCTCAAGAAGGCCGAGGCCATCAACGGCGACCACATCCGCCAGCTCGGCGTCGGCGAGTTCGCCGCCCGCACGGTGCCCTACCTCCAGGCGGCCGGCGCGGTCGAGACGCCCATCACCGCGGCACAGGAGTCGCTGCTCGCCGAGGCCGCGCCGCTCGTCCAGGAGCGCATCGGCCTGCTCGGCGAGGCGCCGGGCATGCTCGGATTCCTCTTCACGGATGCCGCGGGCCTCCGCTACGACGACGACGCGCTCGCCGGCCTGCCCGCCGACAGCCCCGCCGTGCTC
>NZ_WJSP02000635.1 GCF_009720255.1 Agromyces humi
GCTCTTCTGCCTTCCGGCGTTCACGGTGTTCGAGTCGGGCGGCTCCCCGCTCGGGGTCTGGGACCTCGTGCTTTCGGTCGTCTTCCTGGCGTTCCTCGTGGGCGAGGGCGTCGCCGACCAGCCGCAGAGGAAGAAGCCGGTCGTCAGGGTGTCGATGGCCTGCTTCGTGTCGTCCGACACGTCGCCGAGTGCGTAGATCGCGAACGTGAGCGTCGAGCCGTCCTGCGCCCGCACGACGCCCGACAGCGTGTAACCGCTCTCGATCCATCCCGTCTTCGCCGAGACCGCTCCGTCGGCGACGGCGTTGTCGCCCGAGAACCGGTCGCTGTACGACAGCGATCCGCGCTCGCCCGACACGGGTAGGCCGTCCATGATGACGCCGAGGTCGCCCTCGCGCGCGTTGATCTTCACGAACAGCCGCGTGAGGTACGACGGCGGCACGGCGTTGTTGTCGCTGAGGCCCGACCCGTCGACCACGGTGATGCCGGTCGTGTCGATTCCGTAGGGCGCCAGCCCCTGCAGCACACCCGCGTTGATCGCGCCGAACGTGTTGCCCGTGCCTGCCTTGATCGCGACCAGCCGCGCCAGCATCTCGGCGACCGTGTTGTCGGAGACGACGAGCGCCTTGTCGATGAGCTGGGCGACCGTCGGCGAGGAGACGGCGCCGAGCTGCGTCGCCCCGGCGGGCGCGGTGCCGCGCTCGATCACCGAGATGCCGCCGAGCTCCGACGCGAACGCGTCACCCGCGCGACCGATGGGGTCGGGGCTGCGCCATGAGGTGTTCGCGCCCGGGTCGTCGCGGTCGCCGTCGACCTGCAGCGCCGTGATGTTCGACATGTAGCCGTCCTCGCGCTCGACGAGGTCCCAACTGGGCTCCCACTCGTCGCCGCCGAAGAGGCTCGCGTCGAGCACCAGCTTCGTGAGCGGCGGGTTCGACGGGTCGGCGTCCCACGCCGCGCGCACCTGGGCGGCGAGGTCGTCGAGGTGCGCGGCGCCCGGATACACGGTGTCGGTGCCGCTCGGGGTACGTGAGAGGGTCACGTCGCCGCCGCCCACGAGCACCGCCGACCCCGGTTCGGACCCCTTGACCACGGTCGTCGTCGCCCGGTGGTCGGGTCCGAGCACCGACAGCGCCGCGGCCGACGTCAGCACCTTCATGACGCTGGCGGTGCGCGACGGGGTGGTGCCGCCGCGGTCGTAGAGCACCTCGCCGGTGGCGGCGTTCACGACCTGCGCCTGGAGGGCGGCGAGGCGTCCGTCGGCCGCGCGATCGGCCAACGAG
>NZ_WJSP02000636.1 GCF_009720255.1 Agromyces humi
CCTCAACTCCAAATGGTTCCGCGAGATCGTGACACTATCCGCTCACAACCAGGTGCGCGACGGTGCCAACGCCGCCAGAGCTGACGTCGACGCCGCTCGCGCTGACGCCAACGCCGCCAGAGCTGACATCGCCACCAGCAGCGGGGTCGCCGTGACGACGCCCGCCCACACCACCAGCCGATGCAGGCGCGGCTCGAGGAGCGCCCCCTCACTCCCTCCCTTGCGCGGATTCCGCAGGTCGGACTCGTAGTCGAAGACGTCGTTCACCCCGTACATCACCAGGTTGTACGGGACGAGGAAGAACAGCGTGCCGACGACGAACAGCGCGTCGACCGTGCCGGCGGTGAGCAGGTAGGCGGCGGCGAACGGGAAGGCCGTGTTGATCCAGCTGATCGGACGCGACGAGAGCAGCACCTGGGCGACGGTGTGGAGGGGTCCCGGCTGCACCGTCTCAGTCTTCATCATGCGCCGCCTTCGCGGCCCGCCGCCGCGCGAGCGTCCACACGGCGGGAACGAGGAGCACCGTGGCGATCGGGTAGGCGAAGTCCTCGACCGGCGCGAGCCCGACCACGGGTCCCAACCGCGTGCCGTCGGCGTAGCCGAAGAGCCCCGCCGCGATCATGATCGAGTCGAACACCGCGGTCAGCACGACGAGCACGGCCGCGGCGATGCCGGTCGCCGCCCACCGGCGGCGTCGCTCGCCGGGCGGCAGAGTGCGCGACGCGACGAGGGCCACGACGAGGGCGACGGCGAGGAACGGCAGGCAGATGAAGGCGTACGTCACGGATGCCTCCCGCCGGGGGTGCTCGCGACGTCACCCGTCGACGGGGCCGCCGTGGCCGGCCCGCGCGAACGCGCACGTGAACGCCCGCCGTGGCGCAGCATCCGTTCGATGCCGAGCACGCAGACGAGCGACAGGTAGCAGAGGAAGAGCAGGAAGACGGGCTCCTCGAGCGGTAGCTCGGGCGCCAGCACGATGCCCGTCGCCCACGGCGATTCGCCGCGGAAGAACACCCCGAAGCCGATGCCGGCCAGGTCCCAGAGGAGGAGGAGCACGGTGCCCGTGCCGACCGCGAGCGCCGATGCGCCGGGTGCACCCCGGAACGCGAGCCGCCAGCGCACGTCGATGAGCACGATGGCGCCGATCGAGAGCAGGAGGCCCGCGAGGTAGGCGAACGCCGTCATCGAGGGGTCCGTCCCGACGCCGCGGCAGTGGGGGCCGGGGGCACGTCTGCGGTCGACGCCGTCGGAGGTGCCGCGATGACCGGGTCGCTCGCGGG
>NZ_WJSP02000637.1 GCF_009720255.1 Agromyces humi
GCCGCGAGGCCGTGCTGCGGGCGGCCGGACTCGACTCCGCGCCTCCCACGCGCCCGGCCGGCGACGAGCCCGAGGGATCCGCATGACGGTGCCCGTGATCGTCGACTGCGACCCCGGACACGACGACGTCTTCGCGCTGTGGCTCGCGGCGGGGCATCCGTCGCTCGACCTGCTCGCCGTCACGACGGTCGGCGGCAACGTGCCGATCGGGCACACCAGCCGCAATGCGCGCATCGCCCTGACCGTCGCGGGCGTCGCCGGCGTGCCCGTCGCCGCGGGTGCCGCAGGCCCGCTGGCTCGCACGCTCGAGACGGCCGAGTGGATCCACGGCGAGAACGGGCTGGGTGGGCCGGTGCTGCCCGAGCCGGTCGTGCCGCTCGACCCGCGGGGCGCCACCGAGCTCATGGCCGACACGCTGCTCGCATCGGCCGACCCGGTCGCGATCATCGCGACGGGGCCGATCACGAACGTGGCGATCCTGCTGCGGGACCGCCCCGACGTGGCCGACCGCATCCGCGAGATCGTGTGGATGGGCGGCTCCACTGGGCGCGGCAACGTCACGCCGTACGCGGAGTTCAACGCCTGGGTGGACCCCGAGGCGCTCGCGCTCGTCGTCGGCAGCGGCATCCGCTTCACGATGGTGGGACTGAACGTGACGCATCAGGCGCTCGTGACGGCAGGGGTGCGCGAGCGGCTGGCCGGCGCCGGCAACGCGACGGCGGCGTTCGGCGAGGAGCTGCTTGAGTTCTTCTGCCGCACGAACGACGAGGTCTTCGGCATGCCCGACGGGCCGTTGCACGATCCGGTCGCCGTGGCCGTGCTCGCCGACCCGGGCTGCGTGCAGCTCGTGCACACGCGTCTCGACATCGAGCTCCTCGGTGCCGAGACCGCGGGCGCGACGAGCGTCGACCTCGACGGGATGCTGCGCCGCGAGCCCAACGCCTGGGTCGCGACCGGCCTTGACGTCGACAGCTTCTGGGGCGTGCTCGAGACGGCCGTCTCGCGCCTCGCCTGACGGCGCAGGCGACCAACCTGCGTCGACCGTCAGCCGAGCGAGCGGATGACCCGCGCGAGGCGCCCGACCGCCTCGTCGACCAGGGCGTCGGAAAGGTTGCCGTAGCCAAGCACGAGCGCTTCGTCGGTCGACGTGTCGCCCGACGCACGATACCGGCCGAGGTCGGAGACCGCGATGTCGAGCTCGGCTGCGGCGGTGCGCACCTCGCTCGCCCGCACGCCGGGCGGCAGCTCGAGCACGGCGTGC
>NZ_WJSP02000638.1 GCF_009720255.1 Agromyces humi
GCGATAGCGGCGCGCCCAGCGCAGGCCGGAGGCCGACCAGACGCGGTCGGATGCCGCGGCCACGCGTCGGTCTGCGACGTCGGGAGGCGCCGTCGACGGTGCGGCGGGCGTGATCCTCGACGGCAGGCCGCTCATGTGCGCGACCGGACGCGAATGGAGGATTGGCGGGTGTTCACGGGTCGGCGAGGTCGCCGACAATATGCAGGCTTCATCGTGCTTCTTCGATTGGGGACTCGGGTTTCGAAGAAAGACCGGAGGGGACCGGTTGGAAGCGGCCTGCTGTCGTGCAGGATACGGCAGCTGGTCGTGCGGTGTGCCATCCCAGGGGAAGGATGAGTTCATCTCACAGGGGAGAGATGTTTCACTGACGTTACGCTTGCAACCGCCTTGCCGCGTTACCCAGAACGGGGGGCGATGGGGGGGTTGACCCGGCCACGGCTATTCGCGAGGATTTTTCGTTTCATCGCGAGACGGACTTCGGGGGACACGGTCAGCTCGAGAGCGTCGCGACGATCGCCTGGCCGAGCTGCACGGGCTTGGTGAACTGCGGCCAGTGGCCCGTGGGCAGGTCGACGTAGTCGACGTGCTTCACCTTGGCCAGCTCGGCCGTGAACGGCGAGCCCGCGGCGACCCACTCCACGAGCGCGCTGCTCGGGAACTCGCACGCGATGACCGTGATGGGAACGTCGTAGCGGCGCTCGTCGCGGAGCGTGATCGGGTCGTAGGCGACACCGACCGGCTCGGGGATCGCGCGGGCCCGGAACTCGTCGCGGAGCGCGTCGTCGAGGTCGACGAGGTCGGCGTCGTCGAACTCGGACCAGTCGGGCAGGGGGATCTCGCCGTCGACGATCGGGAGCCCGTCGTTCACGGCGCTGCCGCCGGCGAGCGGGCCGGCATCGACGTAGACCACCCGGTGGATGCGGTCGGGTCGCGCGTCGGCGACCCCGTGCGCGATGGCACCGCCGCCCGAGTGCCCGACGAGCACGAGCGGCGTGCCCTCGTCGAACGTGTCGACCAGGCGCACGACCGCGTCGATGTGATCGAGCAGCCCGATGCCTGCCCGGTCTGCGGCGACGGACTCGAGGCCCGGGAGGGTCACCGGATGGACCCGGTGCCCGGCCTCCTCGATCACCGGTGTCACGCGCTGCCAGGAGGATGCGTCGAGCCAGAAGCCGGGGATGAGGATGATGTCCATGGCTCGACGCTAGCGGGGGCCGCCGACACGGTGGCGGCGCCGGCGTCGCCGCGGGCGGCGCTC
>NZ_WJSP02000639.1 GCF_009720255.1 Agromyces humi
CTCGTCGAGCGGCAGCCGCGGCGATCGGGCCGCACGCCGAGCGACATCTCGGCCATCTTCGCCCGCGGGTCGGTCTCCCAGACCATGGCGGCCGCGCCGACCAGGTCGTCCCCCTCGTAGGCGCCGACCTCGACGCGGCGACGGAAGCGCCGGTCGCGGTGGCGCACGAGGAGCTCGGCGGCGCCGAACTCGAAGTGGTCGTGGCCCCACGTCTCCCTGGCGATGGCCCGGGTGAGGGCGACGTACGCCTCCAGCGGCCGTGCCTCGGCGGTGCCGATGCGGGATGGTACGGGCACGGGTCGGATGTCGATGGCCACGGGGTCGTCCTCCTCGCCGTCCGTCGGACAGCCGCCCAGACTATCGGCGGGCGGGTGCGCCGGCAACGATCGATCCTCAGCTTCGCGGCGAGGGTGCGCGGGAACCGGGCGCCCGCTCGGGTACGCTCGTGCGAGGCATCCGCACGACCCAGCCGCACCCGGGGGACCATGTACCTGAAGAGCCTGACGCTGAAGGGATTCAAGTCCTTCGCGCAGCCGACCACGTTCGCGTTCGAACCCGGCGTCACCTGCATCGTCGGTCCCAACGGCTCCGGCAAGTCGAACGTGGTCGACGCGCTCGCATGGGTGATGGGCGAGCAGGGCGCGAAGACCCTCCGCGGCGGCAAGATGGAGGACGTCATCTTCGCCGGCACGGCCACACGGGGTCCGCTCGGCCGGGCCGAGGTGAGCCTCACGATCGACAACGCCGACGGCGCTCTGCCCATCGAGTACAGCGAGGTCACCATCTCGCGCACGCTGTTCCGCAACGGGGCGAGCGAGTACGCCATCAACGGCGAGACCTGCCGGCTGCTCGACGTGCAGGAGCTGCTGAGCGACTCCGGGCTCGGTCGGGAGATGCACGTCATCGTCGGCCAGGGCCAGCTCGACGCCGTGCTGCACGCGAGCGCCGAGGACCGGCGCGGCTTCATCGAGGAGGCAGCGGGCATCCTCAAGCACCGCCGCCGCAAGGAGAAGACGCTCCGCAAGCTGGACGCGATGCAGGCGAACCTCACCCGGCTCTCCGACCTGGCCGGCGAGATCCGGCGCCAGCTGAAGCCGCTCGGCCGCCAGGCGGAGGTGGCCCGTGAGGCCGCCACGATCGCCGCCGACCGCGATCGCCACGTTCACCGTGCCGAAGCCCAGCGCCGTGATGATCGCGAGCGACAGCAGCAGCGAGGGGATCGCGAGCAGCACGTCGGCGAACCGCATGACGCCTG
>NZ_WJSP02000064.1 GCF_009720255.1 Agromyces humi
GTCGCAGCTCTCCTCGCTGGTCGTCGCCAGCGGGCGCGGGTGCCGCGTCTGGGACCACGCCGGCCGCGAGTACCTCGACTTCTCGAGCCAGCTCGTGAACGTCAACATCGGCCACCAGCATCCGGCGCTCTACCGCGTGGTGCGTGAGGCCGAGCTCGTCTCGCCCGACGCGCTGCGGATGCACTACACGCGCATCGTCGAGGGCTACATCGACGGGCTCCGCGACGCGGCCGAAGACGGCGAGATCAGCGACATCGATCCGACCGTGGCGGCGTGGGCGCTGATGGGCATCGGCGAGATGATCGGCATGCGGTGGGTGCTCTGGGGCGACGGCGACGCGACGCCCGGTGACGACGCCGACCCGACGGCGAGCGGCACCCGCGAGGTGCCCCAGCACGTGCTCGACGAGATGATGCGGTTCATCGGGGGAGCCCTCGGCCGCCCCGAGCTCGCAGGAGACCGGCGCGAGGACGCGCCCGACAAGGAGGAATCGTGACCGATCTCAGCGGGCGGCGCGCCGTCGTGACCGGTGGCGCGAGCGGCATCGGGGAGGCGTGCGCGCGCGCCTTCGCCGCGGCCGGAGCGCACGTCGTGATCGCGGACCTGAACGGCGAGGCCGCCATGCGCGTCGCCGACGAACTGGGCGGGGAGGCCTGGCAGGTCGACCTCGGCGACACCGCCGCGCTCGCCGACCTCTCGCTCGAGGCCGACATCCTCGTGAACAACGCCGGCATCCAGCACGTGCGCCCGATCGAGGACTTCGAGCCCGAGCGGTTCTCGCTCATCCTCCGGCTCATGCTCGAGTCGCCGTTCCTGCTCATCCGCGCGGCGCTGCCGGGCATGTACGAGCGCGGGTTCGGCCGGATCATCAACATCTCGAGCGTGCACGGGCTGCGCGCCTCGGCGTTCAAGTCGGCCTACGTCGCGGCCAAGCACGGGCTCGAGGGCCTGTCGAAGGTCACCGCGCTGGAGGGCGGCCCGCACGGGGTCACGTCCAACTGCATCGACCCCGCCTACGTGCGCACGCCCCTCGTCGAGAAGCAGATCGCCGACCAGGCGCGCCTGCACGGCATCTCCGAGGACGAGGTCGTGCCGAAGATCATGCTCACCGAGTCCGCGATCAAGCGCCTCGTCGAGCCGTCGGAGGTCGCGAGCCTCGCCCTGTGGCTCGCCGGCGCCGACGCCGGCATGGTCACGGGCGCGAGCTACACGATGGACGGCGGATGGAGCGCCCGATGAGCGACACCGCATTCGCCGCTCCGGTCGCCGGCGGTTCGCTGGCCGGCGGCCAGTGGCGACCGGATGCGCCGGGCACGCCCGTGCTCGCCGTGCACGGCATCACGGCCACCCACCGCAACTGGGACCTCTTCGCCGCGGCCCTGCCCGACCGGCGGGTGATCGCGCCCGACCTGCGCGGACGCGGCCGCAGCAACGCCCTCCCGGCCCCCTATGGGCTTGTGCAGCACGCCGACGACCTCGCGGCGGTGCTCGATGCGCAGGGGGTCGAGCGGGTCTTCGTGGTGGGCCACTCGATGGGTGCGTTCGTGTCGGTGCGCTTCGCCGAGCGGCATCCCGACCGCGTCGCCGGGCTCGCGCTCATCGACGGCGGCCTCCCCGTGCCCAATCCCGACGGCATCGCCCCCGACGACCTGCCGGCGGTGCTGCTGGGCCCCGCGCTGGAACGGCTCTCCATGACGTTCCCGAGCCGTCGCGACTACGTGGACTTCTGGCGGCGGCATCCGGCACTCGGTCCGTACTGGAACAGCGCCATCGAGGCCTACGTCGACTACGACGTCGTGGGCGAGGAGCCGTCGCTGCGCAGCTCGGCGCGCGCCGACGCGGTCGCCGTGAACGCGGTCGAGCTCGATGGTTCCGCGGGCTACGCCCGGGCCCTGCTGGCCGCGCCGGGCCCGCTCGACTTCTTCCGCGCGCCCCGCGGCCTGCTCGACGCGGCGCCGCTCTATCCTGAGTCCCTCGTCGCCGAATGGGCCGAGCGGATGCCGCAGCTCGTCGTCCACGACGTCGCCGACGTCAACCACTACACCGTCGTCATGTCGGAGGCGGGTGCGGGTAGCGTGATCCCCGTCATCCGCGCCCGCATCGAGGCGACGGACACACAGGAAGGTGCATCGTGACACTCGACAAAGTCGTCGGGTCCGCTCAAGAGGCGGTCGCCGACATCCCAGCAGGAGCCAGCCTCGCCGTCGGCGGGTTCGGGCTCTGCGGCATCCCGATGGTGCTGATCCAGGCGCTGCTCGATGCGGGCGTCGACCGGCTCTCGGTCGTCTCGAACAACTGCGGCGTCGACGACTGGGGGCTCGGAGTGCTCCTCGCGAAGCAGCGGATCGCCAAGATGACCTCGTCGTACGTCGGGGAGAACAAGGAGTTCGAGCGCCAGTACCTCTCGGGCGAGCTCGAACTCGAGCTCACGCCCCAGGGCACCCTCGCCGAGAAGCTCCGCGCCGGCGGCAGCGGCATCGCGGCGTTCTTCACGCAGACCGGAGTCGGCACGCAGGTCGCCGAGGGTGGCCTGCCGCGGCGCTACCAGGCCGACGGGTCGATCGCGATCGCGAGCCCGCCGAAGCCCGTGCAGACCTTCGAGTTCGCCGGCGAGCCGCGTGAGTTCGTGCTGGAGGAGGCGATCACGACCGATTTCGCGCTCGTGCACGCGCTGAAGGGCGATCGCTTCGGGAACCTCGTGTTCGACAAGTCGGCGCGCAACTTCTCGCCCCTCGCCGCGATGGCCGGGCGCGTCTGCATCGCGCAGGTCGAGGAGCTCGTCGAGCCCGGCGACCTCGACCCCGACGCCGTGCACCTGCCCGGCATCTACGTCGACCGCATGATCGTGGTGGGCACCGACATCGAGAAGCGCATCGAGCGCCGCACCGTGAGGGAGAACTGAGATGGCGTTGACGCGATTCGAGATGGCCGCCCGGGCCGCCCGGGAGCTCGGCGACGGCTCCTACGTCAACCTCGGCATCGGGCTTCCCACCCTCGTGCCGAACTACGTGCCCGACGGGGTGACGATCCTGCTCCAGTCGGAGAACGGCATCCTCGGCGTCGGACCGTACCCGACCGACGACGAGGTCGATCCCGACCTCATCAACGCCGGCAAGGAGACCGTGACGGTGCTCCCCGGCGCCGCCTACTTCGACTCCGCCACGAGCTTCGGCATGATCCGCGGCGGCAAGATCGACGCGGCCATCCTGGGCGCGATGCAGGTGTCGGCCACGGGCGACCTCGCCAACTGGATGATCCCCGGCAAGATGGTGAAGGGCCCCGGCGGCGCGATGGACCTCGTGCACGGCGCACGGCGCCGCATCGTGCTCATGGAGCACGTCGCCAAGGACGGCTCGCCGAAGATCGTGAACGAGTGCTCCCTGCCCCTCACGGGCAAGGGCGTCGTCGACCGGATCATCACCGATCTCGCGGTCATCGACGTCACCCCCGACGGACTCGTGCTCGTCGAGTGCGCGCCGGGCGTCACGGTCGACGAGGTCGTCGCCGCCACCGAGCCGCCGCTCGACACCAGCGCGGTGTCGGCGTGAGCGCGGCGATGGTCGAGACGATCTTCCCCGGCATCCGGGAGCGGCGAGTCACGACGCCACGGCTCACGGCCAACGTGCTGGAGCGCAGGGCGGACGCCGCGGCCGATGCGTCGCGCACCGTGGTGTTCGTGCACGGCAACGTGTCGTCGTCGCTGTTCTGGCAGCCCACGATGCTCGACCTGCCCGGCGACATCCGCGCCATCGCCGTCGACCTGCGCGGATTCGGCGACAGCGAGACGCTCCCGGTCGACGCGAGCCGTGGCGTTCGCGACTTCTCCGACGACGTCGCCTCGGTCATCGACGAGCTCGGCCTCGGCTCGGTGCACCTGGTCGGCTGGAGCATGGGCGGCGGCGTGGCGATGCAGCTCCTGCTCGACCGCCCCCACCTGGTGAGGAGCCTGACGCTGCAGTCGACCGTGTCGCCCTACGGGTTCGGCGGCACCGCGGTCGACGGGTCGCTGCTGACACCGGATGCCGCAGGCACGGGCGGCGGGGGAGCGAACCCCGACTTCGTGGCCCGGCTCGCCGCCGGCGACCGCTCCGACGAGCCGGGCTCGCCGCGCGCCGTGTACCGCGCGAGCTACGTGGCACCCGGGTTCGTGTCGGAGCACGAGGACGTCTGGGTCGAGTCGATGCTCTCCACGACCACCGGCCTCGACAACTACCCGGGAGACGCGAGCGCCTCCGAGTCGTGGCCGGCCTTCGCCCCCGGGTCGCGGGGAGTGCTGAACACGATGTCGCCCACGGTGTTCGACACGTCCGCGATCGTCGACGTCGACCCGAAGCCGCCGATCCTCTGGATCCACGGAGCGCAGGACGCGATCGTCGGCGATGCGTCGTTCTTCGACCTCAACCAGCTCGGCAAGGTCGGGATCATCCCCGGGTGGCCGGGCGACGAGGTCGCGCCCCCGCAGCAGATGCTCGCGCAGACGCGGGCGGTGCTCGACCGCTACGCCGCGGCGGGCGGTGCCGTCACGGAGCTCGAGCTCGAGGACTGCGGCCACTCGCCGCACCTCGAGAAGCCGGCCGAGTTCCGGACGGCGCTGCTCGACCTCCTCGACGCCTGAATCGACGATCGGAGTTCGATGCCTCGATCCACCGCAACCCGGGCCTGCCTCGTCGCCGCGATCCTGCTGATCCTCGCCGGATGTGCCGCGCCGTCGCCGGTCGTCTCGCCTTCGCCGTCGACGCTCGGAGCCGCGGCGTCTCCGACACCGACGCCCACGGAGGAACCCACGGATCCACTGAGCACGGTCGACGGCCTCGTGGCGCGACCCGCCGGGCTCGAGCTCCGAGCGGATGGCGCCGTGGTGACGACGCTCGACTACATGTCGTCGCCGGCTGACGCGGTGACGGCGCTGACGACCGTCTTCGGGGCACCGCCGGCCGACGAGCCGTATTCGGGCACCAACCACACGCCGCCCGGGGTGTTCCATCGATGGGACCAGTTCGTGCTCGACGAACGGTTCTACGACGAGGAGCGTCGACAGGCCGAGGGCTACGGCTGGGTCGTGTGGCCACGGTTCGGCGTGTATTTCGACGGGCCGGCCGCCGATGGCGTGGTCCTCTCGACGTCGAGCGGCCTCCAGGCCGGACAGCCGTGGATGTCTGCGGAGGCCGACCCGGGATTCGACGCAGGCCTCTGGACCTGCAGGGGAACGTCGGTCGAGGCCATGACGATCCCAGTGCCGAGCGCCTGGACCGGGCCGGATCGGGTCAACGTGATCGTCGCGGCCACCGATGACGGCGCGACGGTGAAGTGGATCGGCGCTCCGCAGATGGAGGCCGACGGCTGCGCCTAGCCGGCGTGGCTCCGAAGTCCTCCGATAAACGAACGCCCGCACTATAGCGGCTGGTTCTCGGCGGCGGGAGGGTCTATCGCCGCTTCGAGCTGCATCGAACACTGGAAGCACGGGCCGAGCACGCCCGTGAGGTCGGCGCCGTTCCCTCCGGCATGACGTCGCCTCGTGACATGTCTGGATCGAGGAGGACATCGTGGCCGAGAAGGGGACCAGCCGAGAGCGGTCGGATGCACCGTCGCCCGATGACAACCGCAAGCCCGACTCACCTGGAGAGGTGAGCAAGCGCTCATGGATGTACGTGTTCCGCAAGAGCTTCCGCGAGTTCGTCGACGACCAGTGCCCCGACCGCGCGGCGTCGCTGACCTACTACGGCGTCCTCGCCCTCTTCCCCGGACTGCTGGCGCTGACCTCCCTGCTCGCCCTCGTCGGCCAGGGGCAGCGGGCGATCAACGGACTCTTCGAGGTCGTCGAGCAGTTCGCTCCCGGTGACGCGCTCGACATCATCCGCGAGCCGATCGAGGACTTCAGCGCATCGCCGGCCGCGGGCCTCGGCTTCGTCACCGGTCTCGTGCTCGCCATCTGGTCGGCATCCGGATACGTCGGCGCCTTCAGCCGGGCCATGAACCAGATCTACGAGATCGACGAGGGCCGTCCGTTCTGGAAGCTGCGGCCCATGCAGTTGCTCGTGACCGTCGTCACCCTCGTGCTCGTCGTCATCATCGCGGTCATCCTCGTCATCTCGGGGCCGATCACCGAGGCGCTCGGGAACGCGCTCGGCGTCGGTGAGGCGGTCGAGGTGGTCTGGGAGATCGTCAAGTGGCCGGTGCTCGCGCTCGCCGTGATCCTCGCCATCGCGATCCTGTACTACGCCACGCCGAACGCGAAGCAGCCCAAGTTCCGCTGGATCAGCCTCGGCGCGGTGGTCGCCATCGTCGCGCTCGTCATCGTGTCTGCGGGATTCGCGCTCTACGTGGCCAACTTCGCGAACTATGACCGCACCTACGGGGCGTTCGGAGGGGTCATCGTCTTCCTGCTCTGGCTCTGGCTCGCGAACTGCGCGCTGCTCTTCGGTGCCGAGTTCGACGCCGAGCTCGAACGCGGACGCGAGCTGCAGGCGGGCATCGAGGCGGAGGAGGACATCCAGCTCCCGCCGCGCGACACCCGGAAGAGCGAGAAGGCCGAGAAGAAGGAGCAGGAGGACATCGAGCTCGGCCGGAAGATCCGCCTGGAGCACGACGGCGACGGCGACGACGACGGGAACCGGAACGGCGACGCAACGACGCGGGATGACCGCGATCGCGCCCGGAGCTGAGGGAGCATCCGATCGGTGGAGGCCGAGCCCGGCGGGCCGGACGTAGACTCGACACGTGCCTGCTGTGAATCTCGGAATGCCCAAAGTCCCTGAGGTCCTGGCCCCGCGACGCAAGTCCCGCCAGATCAAGGTGGGCAAGGTGCTCGTCGGTGGCGACGCGCCCGTGAGCGTGCAGTCGATGACCACGACGCCCACGCCCAACATCAACGCGACGCTGCAGCAGATCGCCGAGCTGACCGCGTCGGGCTGCGACATCGTCCGCGTCGCCGTGCCGAGCCGCGACGACGCCGAGGCGCTGCCGATCATCGCGAAGAAGAGCCAGATCCCGGTCATCGCCGACATCCACTTCCAGCCGAACTACGTCTACGCCGCGATCGACGCCGGATGCGCCGCGGTGCGCGTCAACCCGGGCAACATCCGCAAGTTCGACGACCAGGTCGGCGAGATCGCGCGTCGCGCCAAGGCGGCCGACGTCTCGATCCGCATCGGCGTCAACGCCGGATCGCTCGACCCCCGACTGCTCCAGAAGTACGGCAAGGCCACCCCCGAGGCGCTCGTGGAGAGTGCCGTGTGGGAGGCGAGCCTCTTCGAGGAGCACGACTTCCACGACTTCAAGATCTCGGTCAAGCACAACGATCCGATCGTCATGGTGAAGGCGTACCGGCTCCTCGCCGAGCGCGGCGACTGGCCCCTGCACCTCGGCGTGACCGAAGCCGGTCCGGCGTTCCAAGGCACCATCAAGAGCGCGACGGCGTTCGGCATCCTCCTCTCCGAGGGCATCGGCGACACGATCCGCGTCTCGCTGTCGGCGCCGCCCGTCGAGGAGGTCAGGGTCGGCCTGCAGATCCTGCAGTCGCTGAACCTCCGTGAGCGCCGGCTCGAGATCGTGTCCTGCCCGTCGTGCGGGCGCGCCCAGGTCGACGTCTACAAGCTCGCGAACGACGTGACCGACGGGCTCGAGGGCATGACCGTGCCGCTGCGCGTCGCGGTCATGGGCTGCGTCGTGAACGGTCCGGGGGAGGCCCGCGAGGCCGACCTCGGCGTCGCATCCGGCAACGGCAAGGGGCAGATCTTCGTGAAGGGCGAGGTCATCAAGACCGTGCCCGAGTCCGAGATCGTCGCGACGCTCATCGCCGAGGCGAACCGCATCGCGGACGAGATGGGCGCGGATGCCCCGGTCGGCTCGCCCGAGGTCCTGACGCCCTAACGCGGGGAGCCGAGCCGCTGCCCGCGGCGCGAGCGCAACCCGTGGTCGATCCGCTCGTCGCCGGGTATCGTGGCCGGCATCCGGGCGCCTCGCTGCGGCACCCGATCGCGAAAGGGGACCGCGATGAGCGGAGACGGCACGGAGTACGAGTACCCCGACGAGGCGGGCTACCCCGACGGGACGGGCACCCTGCACGAGGGCGTCGACGAGGGAGGAGCCGACGCCACCGCGAACGGTGACGACGCCGCCACGGCGGCCGGCGACGACCTCGAGACGTTCGCCATGCAGGACGAAGAGGACGTCGACGGCGACTGACCGGGCCGCATCACGGCTCGTCGTCGAAGGTGACGGCGGGACTCCGCGACGGCGGACTCGTGCGGAATCCCACGAGCTTGTGCGAGCCGTCGCAGAACGGTCGGATCGCCGAGGCGCCGCAGCGGCACAGTGCGAACGTCCGGCGGGTCGGCTGCACGGGCCGACCGTCGTCGTCGAACAGCGCCAGGTCTCCGCGCACGAGGAGCGGCCCGTCGGGACAGGCAGTGATAGAGACGGGCTGCGCGGATGCCTCGGCACTCATGGCAGCGGCATCCTCAGTGCGGACTCGCCGCGCTCGAACCGCTCCCGCAGGCCTCCCCAGAGGCGCCCGTCGATCGCGAGGCAGGCTGCCGCACCGAACAGGATGTCGCCCGCGAGCTGCGGCTCGTCCTCGGCGAGCGAGCCGGCGAGATCCCTCGCGGCGAGCTGTTCGTGCACGGCATCCGCTTCGACGTGCTCGTCGAAGTAGTCGGTGACGGCGGCGCCGAAGCCGAGCCGTCGGAGGCCCTTCGCGTAGGCCCGGCACGGCAACGACGACGTCATCTCGTACGCCGCGAGGTGGCCCACGATCGCCCCGCGGAGTCGCCGGTGGAGTCCGAACAGCGACATCAGGTTCATGGACGTGTAGACCTCGACGGGCACGTGGTCGGCGTAGGCGCCGTAGCGGTCGTCGAGCCCGGCGCCGCGCAGCGCGTTCGCGAAGATCGTCGCGTGCAGTCGCTCGGGCCGGCCGCCGCCGTACTCGTCGGCCTGGATCTCGACGAGGGCCGCCTTCGCGCGGGCGTGCAGCCGCGGAATGGCCCAGCTGTGCGGATCCGCCTCCTTCAGCGTGTAGATCGTGCGGCAGGCGAGGATCTCGAGCACCTGCTCGGACGTGGCGTCGCGTTCCACGAACGCTGACAGGCTCGGGCCGTCGTCGGCCTCGACGAGCGCGAACAACGCCTCGGGCACCTCGCGCGTGGCGACCGGCTGGCGCACCGCGCCCCGCAGCGCGGCCTCGAACGCGCGCTCGATCGTCTCCCGCACGGCGAGCAGGCGCGGATCCCACTCCCACGCGTCGGAGACGCCCTCGATGCCGCCGTAGTGCAGCTCGTACATGAGGAAGAGCGCCAGTTGCAGGTCGTCGTCGGCGAGCATGTCATCGGATGCCGCGAGCGACTCGGTCGCGGCATCCGCGCACCCCTGGAGGGGTGCCTGCCGGGGGCCCGTGAACAGCCCGACCAGCTCCGTGCTGACCGGGCCGCGCGGGCTCGGCAGCGCCATCGGACGCATCGGCGAGGCAGAATGCGGTGCACCGCTCGTCGCGATGTCGTGCCCGGGCTCCGCGGTGATCGTCATTCCAGCTCCCTCGCTCCGTCTGCCTCCAACGTAGGAAGGGGCGCGGGCGGTGTCACCGGGCTTGACCCGCGCGCGGGGGAGCGATAGCCCGGCACGGCGCTCGTCGTCGGCGCACGGCTCGGCCACCGGGTCGCGCTCACTAGAATCGTCGGGTGCCCACACGCCTTTCGAACTACTTCCTCCGCACGCTCCGTGAAGATCCCGCCGACGCCGAGGTGGCCAGCCACCGGCTGCTCGTGCGCGCGGGCTACATCCGCCGACAGGCTCCTGGCGTGTTCGCGTGGCTGCCGATCGGCCTTCGCGTCAAGGCCCGGATCGAGCAGATCATCCGCGAGGAGATGACCGCGGCCGGCGCGCACGAGGTGCACTTCCCGGCGCTGCTGCCGCGAGAGCCCTACGAGGCCACGAACCGCTGGACCGAGTATGGCGACGGGATCTTCCGCCTGCAGGATCGCAAGGGCGCCGACTACCTGCTGGCCCCGACGCACGAAGAGGTCTTCACGCTGCTCGTGAAGGACCTCTACGGGTCGTACAAGGACCTGCCCCTGACGATCTACCAGATCCAGGACAAGTACCGCGACGAGGCCCGCCCCCGGGCCGGCCTCCTGCGCGGCCGCGAGTTCACGATGAAGGACGCCTACTCGTTCGATGCGAGTGACGAGGGCCTCGACGCCAGCTACCAGGCGCAGCGCGACGCCTACGAGCGCATCTTCGCCCGGCTCGGCCTCGACTACGTGATCGTCGAGGCGGATGCCGGGGCGATGGGCGGCTCGAAGAGCGAGGAGTTCCTGCACCCGAGCCCCATCGGCGAGGACACCTTCGTGCGGTCGGCCGGTGGGTACGCCGCCAACGTGGAGGCCTACACGACGACGGCACCCGAGCCGGTCCCCTTCGACGGGCTGCCCGCGCCCCTCATCCTGGACTCGCCGAACACCCCCACGATCGCGACCCTCGTCGACCTCGCCAACGCCGAGTACCCCCGGCCCGACGGTCGGGCGTGGACCGCGGCCGACACCCTGAAGAACGTGGTGCTCGCGCTCGTGCACCTCGACGGCACCCGCGAGCTCGTCGTGGTCGGCCTGCCCGGCGACCGCGACGTCGAGATGAAGCGCGTGGAGGTGGCGTTCGCTCCTGCCGAGGTCGAGGCCGCCACGGAGGCCGACTTCGCGAAGCACCCCGGTCTGGTCAAGGGGTACATCGGGCCCTGGTCACCCGACGGGGCTGTGCTCGGGGAGGAGTCGACCACCGGCATCCGCTTCGTCGTCGACCCGCGTGTCGTCGACGGCACGGAGTGGATCACCGGTGCGAACCTCGACCAGAAGCACGTGTTCGGGCTCGTCGCGGGCCGTGACTTCGTCGCGGACGGGGTCGTGGAGGCCGCCGAGGTTCGCGAGGGCGACCCCGCACCCGACGGCTCCGGCCCGGTGGAGCTCGCGCGGGGCGTCGAGATCGGCCACGTGTTCCAGCTCGGCCGGAAGTACGCCGAGGTGCTCGGCCTGAAGGTGCTCGACGAGAACGGCAAGCTCGTGACCGTGACGATGGGCTCGTACGGCATCGGCGTGACCCGCATCCTCGCGATCATCGCCGAGGGCCACCACGACGAGAAGGGCCTGGTCTGGCCTGCGTCGATCGCGCCGTTCGACGTGCACGTGCTCGCCACCGGCAAGGACGACAGCGTGTTCCAGGCGGCCGAGACGATCACCGCGGCGCTCGAGGCCGCCGGTTACGAGGTGCTGTACGACGACCGTCCGAAGGTCTCACCGGGCGTGAAGTTCGGCGACGCCGAGCTCATCGGCGTGCCGAAGATCGTCATCGCGGGCCGAGGCGTCGCCGACGGCGTCGTCGAGGTGTGGGACCGCGCCACGGTTGACCGGGTCACGGTGCCGATCGACGACGTCGTGGCGACGCTCAGGGGCTGACGATCCGGGGCTGACGCTCCGGGCTGACGCTCCGGGCTGACGCTCAGAGCCTGGCGTAGCGCGCGCGGGCGAAGCAGTACACGCCGTAGATCACGAGTCCGGCGCCGACCAGCCAGAGGATGACCTGGCCGAACGGCAGCTCCGCGAGGCTCTTCAGCGCGGAATCGAGGCCGCCGGCCTTCTCGGGATCGTGCGTGAACGCCGCGACGACGAAGAGCACGCCCACCACCGCGACGGCGATGCCCTTGGCCACGTAGCCGACCGTGCCGAACATGCGGACGCCGTCGCCGGCCCTGCCCGCCGGCAGTGACAGCTGCTTCGCGAAGTCCTTCCGGATGCCGCGGACGATGAATGCGACGCCGACACCGAGCACGACCAGTCCGATGAGCACGAGCAGGACGACACCGCCCGGCGTCGCGAGGAGCTGCGCACTGAAGGTCGTGCTGGAGTCCGACGAGTCCGACCTGCCGCCGAGCGCGTAGACGAGGGCCGTGGCGCCGATCGCGAAGTACGCGAGGGCGGTGCCCACCTCCTTCACGCGACGGCCCCACTTCTTCTTCGTGTCGGGGTCATGCTCGAGGAAGGCCTCGGCGATCTGCCACACCCCGAGCGCCGCCAGGCCGAGGACGATGATCCAGAGCACCACGACGCCGAAGGGCAGGCGGACGATCTGCTCCATGGCGCCGCTCTGGTCGGCCTCACCGCCGCCGGGGCCGACGGCGACCGAGATGGCGATCACCCCGATGACGAGGTGCACGATGCCGAGCACGACGTAGCCGGTGCGGGCGAGGGCTCTGAAGGGTCGCGAGCCTTGGGCGGCGCTCGCGGTGGCCTTGATGGTGTCGGGTTCCATCGGCACAGCGTATCGACGGAGGGCACTCGTCGTCGCCCCCTTGCGCTCCGGCGATGAGGTGCTCCGGCCGCGGATGACGGCGCCTCGCGACATCCGCTACGGTAGAGAGTCGTCCGCTCCGAGGGGAAGCGGCACTGAGAGCTGAATAGAGGAGGCCGGCGTGGACATCGACCTCAGCGTGCTCCGCATGATGGAGCGCGAAAAGGAGATCCCGTTCGACGAACTGGTGGAGATCATCGAGCAGGCGATCCTCATGGCCTACTTGAAGCACACCAACCCCGGCCAGCACGGCCACGCGAACCCGAGCGGCGCCCGCGCCCACCTCGACCGCAAGACCGGCCACGTGTCGGTCTACATCCCCGAGCTCGACGATGAGGGCAACGTCATCGGCGAGGTGGAGGACAGCCCCAGCGACTTCGGGCGCATCGCCGCGTTCGCCGCGAAGCAGGTCATCAACCAGCGCCTGCGCGACCTCGCCGACGACGCGGTGCTCGGCGAGTTCCGCGGGCGCGAGGGCGACATCGTCGCCGGCATCATCCAGCAGGGTCCCAACCCGCGCATGGTGCACATCGACCTCGGCACCGTCGAGGCGATCCTCCCGCCCGAGGAGCAGGTGCCCGGGGAGGAGTACCCCCACGGGCAGCGCATCCGCGTCTACGTCACGAGCGTCTCGAAGGGCCAGAAGGGCCCCTCGATCACCGTCTCCCGTACCCACCCCGCCCTCGTGCGCAAGCTCTTCGCACTGGAGGTGCCCGAGATCGCCTCGGGTGTCGTCGAGATCGTGTCGCTCGCCCGCGAGGCCGGGCACCGCACGAAGATCGCGGTGCGGGCGAACCAGCCCGGCGTG
The DNA here is from genome assembly GCF_009720255.1 of Agromyces humi. Taxonomy (GTDB): domain Bacteria; phylum Actinomycetota; class Actinomycetes; order Actinomycetales; family Microbacteriaceae; genus Agromyces; species Agromyces humi. The sequence continues at coordinate 13,142 of NZ_WJSP02000064.1, forward strand.
AACGCCAAGGGTGCGGCGATCGGCGAGCTCGGCCAGCGCGTGCGCGCGGTGACCGCCGAGCTCGGGTCGGAGAAGATCGACATCGTCGACTGGTCCGACGACCTGGCCACGTTCGTCGCGAGCGCCCTGTCGCCGGCCAAGGTGACGAGCGCCTACGTGATCGACGAGGCGACGCGCGCCGTGCGCGCACTCGTGCCCGACTACCAGCTTTCGCTCGCGATCGGCAAGGAGGGCCAGAACGCCCGCCTCGCCGCCAAGCTCACGGGCGCGAAGATCGACATCCAGCCCGACTCGATCCTCGAGTCGAACTGAGCCCCGGGCCCGCGTCGGCGGGCTCCCAGCCCAGAGGTGTAGGATGGAACCCGTCAGAACGTGCATCGGATGCCGTTCGCGCGCCCCGCGGTCCTCACTTCTGAGGGTCGTCTCCCAGAATTCCCACGTCGTGGCCGATGCCTCGGCCGTGCTTCCGGGCAGGGGTGCGTGGTTGCATCCGACGCTCGAGTGCTACCGGCTCGCCGTGCGGCGACGCGCCTTCGGACGCGCACTCCGCATCCGCGGCGAGGTGGACACCAGCAACGTAGAGAACAGGCTGAACGGCTAATGGACAACTCATGAGCGGCTCGAAATGAGACCCGTCCGCCATTGATGGTCCGCCCTGTTTCGGGGTGGGCCCGGAACAGGAGAGAAGTGGCTGCCAAACCACGCGTACACGAGATCGCATCCGAACTCGGTGTCGACAGCAAGATCGCCCTTGAGAAGCTCAAGGAGATGGGCGAGTACGTCAAGGGACCCTCGTCGTCCATCGAACCCCCCGTCGCGCGCCGCCTGAAGGCCGCGCTCGAGGCGGCAGGCGCCGCCTCCAACGGCGCGCCCGCCGCG
>NZ_WJSP02000640.1 GCF_009720255.1 Agromyces humi
CGAGACGCAGGCTGCCCTGCTCGCCGCGCTGGCCCTGCTGCTCGCGGGGGCCGCGGCAGTGCGGCTCGGGGCGCGTCGCCCGCGCCGGATGTAGCAGCGCGCGTCTCCGGATGCCGCGAGCGGCGGCCCGCGGCATCCGGCCCCGCCCTGGTCGGGGCCATCCGGATACGCACGATCGAGGCTGCCTCTGGCGTTCGCGGCGTGACGGGTCCACGATGGACGGGAGATCCGCACCGGCGCGGGAGGCCCCATGAACTCGGCACCCACCACGACCCACCGCACCGTCGCCCTCGTGGGCGCGGCAGGGTCGGGCAAGACGACGCTGGCCGAGGCGCTGCTCCTGCGAGCAGGCGCCATTCCGCGCGCCGGCACCGTGGAGCAGGGCAACACGGTCTGCGACCACGACCCCGAGGAGATCGCGCGGGGCATGAGCCTCAGCCTCGGGCTCGCGTACTTCCAATGGACCGGTCCCGACGGCGTCGAGTACGACCTGACCCTGGCCGACGCGCCGGGTCATCCCGACTTCGTCGGCGGGGTCGACACGGCGATCTCGGTGGCGGATGTCGCGGTCATCGTCGTGAGCGCCGTCGACGGCGTCACCGTGGGCACGCGTTCCGCGTGGGCCGCCGCCGAGGCTGCCGGGGTGCCGCGCATCATCGCCGTGACCCAGGAGGACAAGGCCCGCGCGGACTTCCGCCGCGTGCTCGGCGACCTGCACTCCGCCTTCGGCGACCGGCTCGTGACGCTCGAGCTGCCGCTCGGCGAGGAGCAGGCCTTCCGGGGGATCGCCGACGTCCTGAGTGAGCACGCGCTCGTCTACGACGAGTCCGGGCGGCACCACGACGAGCCGATGCCCGCCGAGGCCGAGGCCGAGGAGCACCGCATGCACGTCGACGTGACCGAGGAGATCGTGTCGCACGACGACGAGCAGCTCGAGGCGTACCTCGACGGACGTGAGCCGTCGGTGCCCGACCTCGAGCGCACGCTCGCCCGCGAGGTCGCGAGCGGCGCGGCCGTGCCCGTGGTCGTGTGCTCAGGCGTCACCGGCACGGGCGTCGACCGCGTCGCCGACCTCGTGTGCGCCCTGCTGCATGAGGAACGTCACGAACTCCCGCGCGGCCTCCTGGTCGGAGCTCGCCTCGGGGACCCAGAGCGCGAGGTCGAGGTTCACCCGTACCTTGAGGTCGTCGGGGCCAAGACCGTCGACAAGGCCTCGGGCAAGGCGACCCAGTCCGGCACCGCCGTCGTGACACGGT
>NZ_WJSP02000641.1 GCF_009720255.1 Agromyces humi
GCTGGCGACCGGGTACGCGGTCGGCAACCTCCAATCGCTGCACTTCGAGGGCTCGGAGCTCGTCACCGCGATCAGTCCGGTCGAGGATCCGCTGGCGCTCCGCGTCGAGGCCGTCGACGGCAGGATCGTCGAGACGCCGCTGCCGACCGAGGTGCTGGCGAGTACCGGCACCATCGCGAAGGGGCCGTCGTCGTGAACGACAACTGGTGGATCTTCGCTGCGGAGCTCCTCGTCGTCATCCTCGCCATCTTCATGGGCACCCGCACGAGCGGGATCGGCCTGGGCGTCTGGGGCCTCGTCGGCGTCGCCGTGCTCATCTTCGTGTTCGGCGAGACGCCGGGCAGCGCGCCGGTCGACGCGGTGTTCATCGTCATCACGGTGATCACCGCGGCATCCGTCATGCAGGCCGCCGGAGGCATCGACTGGATGGTGTCGGTCGCGGCCAAGGTGATCCGGCGCAGGCCGAAGTCGGTCGTCTTCCTGGCGCCGGCGATGTCGTTCCTGTTCACCGTGGGCGCCGGCACGGGCAACATCTTCTATCCGCTGCTGCCCGTCATCTACGACGTGTCGTACCAGCAGCGCATCCGGCCCGAGCGGGCGCTGTCGGTGTCGGCCGTCGCCTCGCAGGTCGGCATCCTCTGCTCGCCGGTCTCGGCGGCCACCGCGTCCATGGTGGTGCTGCTGGCGCCACAGGGCGTGGACCTCGGCGCGCTGCTGCTCATCATGTGGCCAGCGTCGATCGCGGGCCTCCTCGTCGCGTCGCTCGTCATGGTGCGCCACGGCAAGGACCTCGAGGACGACCCCGAGTTCCAGCGGCGCCTGGCCGAGCACCAGATTCAGCCGCCCGCCGTCGACGCGCGCGAGAAGACGCTGCCTCGCACGGCCGTGCTGTCGGCGTCGATCTTCCTCGCCGGCGTCGGCGTGATCGTGCTCTTCGGTCTCTTCAGCGGCCTCCGCCCGATCATCGGCGTCGACGACGACGGCGACCCGGTGCGCCTGAGTGTGACGGTCATCATCGAGGTCGTCATGGGCGTCATCGCCGCCCTCATCTTCGTGACCTGCAAGGTCAAGGCATCGGATGTCCCGAAGCAGTCCACCTTCCCCGCCGGCATGGTCGGCGCGATCGCGCTGTTCGGCATCGCCTGGCTCGCGAACACCTTCGTGGCCGCGAACAACCAGCTCATCGTCGACAGCCTCGGCGCCGTGGTCTCCGGTTCGTCCGCATTCATCGGCGCCCTGCTCTTCGCGC
>NZ_WJSP02000642.1 GCF_009720255.1 Agromyces humi
CGCGCATGCGAGTCGACCGCCGGTAGCAGCGCCGCGCCGCTACTGCAGGGCCATCGGGCCGTGCATCGCGCGCTGCTCGCTCGTCGCCACGGGACCGATCGCCCCGAACCGCACGCGCGTGACGTGCGCGAGCCCCTCGAGGTCGTCGACCTCGTGCCGCTTCGCCGCGTGCACCATGATCGCGGCGCACGCCTCGGCATCGGCCAGCGCGTCGTGGTGCGAGAAGTCCTCGAAGCCGGCGGCCATCGCCGCGACGGGCAGCCGGTACGACTCGAGGTGATAGGTCTTGCGAGCGACCTGCAGGCTGCAGAGCGAGCGGAAGTCGGGCACGGCGAGCCCGATCGCCTCGGAGGTCTTGGCGATCACGGCCATGTCGAAGCCGGCGTTGTGGGCGACGAGCACGTCGCGCTCGGCGAACTCCCGCAGTGCGGGAAGGTGCTCGGCCCAGCCGGGGGCATCCGCCACCATCTGCGGCGTGATGCCATGGATGCGGATGTTCCACTCCGAGAAGTCGTTGTGCGGGAACGGCGGCCGGATGTACCAGTGCACGCGGTCGACCACGCACCCGTCGCGGACCTTCACCAGCCCGACTGAACAGGCCGACGCGCTCGACGAATTGGCGGTCTCGAAGTCGATCGCGGTGAAGTCCACTGGCACGCGTGCATCGTCGCACGCGGTTCCGACACGGCCGGGCGCGTCGTGCAGCGCGTCGGCGATCAGTGCGGAACGGGTTGACGGATGCCGCGGCCAGGGCGTGGAATGGCACCGGAACCGCCGCGACGACGGCGTGCCGCGAGGCGAGGAGACCGGATGACCGACCTGCCCCCACCGGTGGCCGAGGCGTTCGCCGCCACCAACGCCCGCGACCTCGGCCGCTTCGTCGCCGCCTTCGCCGACGACGGCGTCATCGACGATTGGGGCCGGGAGTTCCGCGGCCACGACGAGATCGCCGACTGGAGCCGCCGCGAGTCCATCGGCGTGCAGCAGACGTTCTCGGTCACCGACGTCCGAGCGAGCGAGGGCGCTGAGGGCGCCGAGGACGCCGAGGCTGACGACGACCGCACCGGCGGACCGCGTGGCGTCGTCGTGCTCGCGGACGTCGGCGGCGGCGGGTTCAACGGCCCGTCCACGTTCACCTTCCGGCTGACGCCAGACGGGGCGGCCATCGAGCGCATGACGATCACGGCATGAGCGACGCACCCGCCTCCGAATCCGCGCCGGCCGCTGACGCCGCGAACGCGCCGGGCCT
>NZ_WJSP02000643.1 GCF_009720255.1 Agromyces humi
GGATGCGCCGGCCGATGCGGCGGCCGATCCGCTCGGCCGACCCGGTCGCGAGTTGCTCGTTGCCCGCGGCCAGTTGCGCCGTGCCATCGGCGAGCTGCGCCGCGCCCGCACCGAGCTGGGATGCGCCGTCGGCCGCCTGCGTCGCGCCGTCGGCGAGCTGGGACGCGCCGTCGGCGGCCTCGACGAGCTTGCCGCGGATCGTCGAGATCGAGCCGAGCAGCATCGACGCGGCCTCGCGGTTCACGGTCTGCGCGATGGTCGTGCGGATCTGCTCGATGGCCTGCTTGCCGATCGTGCCGGCCAGGTAGCTGTTCGCGTCGTTCGTCTCGAGCGTGAGCTCGGCCTGGCGCGGGGTGTCGGTGCTCACCGAGGCGAGGGCGTCTGAGAAGTCGGCGGGGATCGTGATGACGAAGTCGTAGTCGGATGCCTCGAGGCCGGCCTGCGCCTCCGCCGCCGTCGTGCGGTGCCAATCGAAGGCGTGGTCGGCGATGAGCTCGTCGGCGACCTCGTCGCCCACGTTGCGGGCGGGGCCGTCGTCGGATGCGGGTGTGCCCTCGTCCTCGACGACGAGTGCGACGGGCACCTCAGGGAACTTGGCGTACGGGTCCTGGTTGGCCCAGAGGTAGAGGCCGCCGTAGAGCACGGGCACGGCGATGAGCGCCAGCAGGGCGATGACCGACATGCGGGTCGAGGTGAGCCGCCGGAACTCGGCGGCGATCATCTGGGGGACCTTCACGCGAGCCCTCCCTCGGCGATGGCAGCCTGCTCGTCGGTCTCGTCGACCTCGTCGGCCTGCATGCGGGCGATCATCGCGGCGGCGCCGATCGCGGCGGCCGAGGCATCGCCGGCGATCACGAGCATCGCGTACCCGCGATCGGCGAGCCCGCGGGCGAGCGCCCACCACTCCTGGGGGTCGCCGCCGTGGCGGTCGGGCGAGACGAGCACGAGTCCCTCGACGCCGTCGCGGAGGACCGCGAGCTCGGTGAGCAGGCGAAGCCGCACGATCGGGTCGACGTTCGCGATCGGCACGCGCGCGAACTCGCGCAGCCCGAGGTCGTCGAGCCACCGCGACACCGAGACCGGGTTCGAGGGGATGCCGGCGAACATGAGCTCCTCGGCGGCGACGCCGGCGAGGGTGATGTCGGGAGCGGGATCGGAGACGCCGGGCGCGTCGACGAGCGCGATGGCGCGGCGGATCGCCGCGGCATCCGCTCGGCCGTCGATCGTGACGG
>NZ_WJSP02000644.1 GCF_009720255.1 Agromyces humi
TCGCCGCGGGCGGGCTGCCGGAGCTGCCCGACGCCGGCAGCCTGCGCATCGGCGCGCCGATCGCCCGACCGTCGGCCGTCTACTGCATCGGCATGAACTACGCGGCACACGCGGCCGAGTCGGGATCGGAGCCACCGAAGCAGCTCGTGATGTTCATGAAGTCGCCCAACACGGTCGTCGGCCCGTACGACGACGTCGCGATCCCGCGTGGCAGCCGGAAGACGGACTGGGAGGTGGAACTCGGCGTCGTGATCGGTCGTCGCGCGAGCTACCTCGACTCCCCCGCCGAGGCCCGGGCGCACGTCGCCGGGTACGTCATGGCGAACGATCTCTCGGAGCGCGACTGGCAGATCGCCGTCTCGGGCGGCCAGTGGTCGAAGGGCAAGAGCGCTCCCGGCTTCTGCCCGACCGGACCGTGGCTCGTCACCGGCGACGAGGTCGATGCCGGCGACGTGCGACTGCGCAGCTTCGTGAACGGCGAGCCCAGGCAGGACTCGCGCACGAGCGACCTCATCTTCGGCATCGACACGATCGTCTGGACGCTCAGCCAGTACCTCGCACTCGAACCCGGCGACCTGATCCTCACCGGCACCCCCGAGGGCGTCGCACTGTCGGGCCGATTCCCCTACCTGGCACCGGGCGACGTCGTCGAACTCGAGATCGACGGCCTCGGGCGCCAGCGCCAGCAGTTCGTCTCCGCCTGACCCGAAGGGAATCCACACATGAGCAGCGAATTCGGCGACCTCGTCGCGATCGTCACCGGCGGAGCATCCGGACTCGGGGCGGCCATCGCGAGGCGGCTCCGACAGGGCGGGGCGCGGGTCGCGATCTTCGACCTGCAGCCCGACGGGGCGGTCCACGCCGACCTGGCCGTCACGGTCGACGTCGCCGACGACGAGAGCGTGCGGGCCGGCGTCGAGCGCGTGGCGACCGAGTTCGGGCGCCTCGACATCGTCGTGAACAACGCCGGGATCGGGGCCCAGGGCACGATCGAGTCGAATGCGGATGCCGAGTGGCACCGGGTCTTCGACGTCAACGTGCTCGGCATGGTGCGGGTCGCCAGGGCCGCGCTCCCCCACCTCCGCAAGTCCCCGGCCGCCGCGATCGTCAACACGTCCTCGATCGCGGCGACGGCCGGGTTGCCCGAGCGCGCGCTGTACTCCGCCAGCAAGGGCGCCGTCGCCGCGCTGACGCGGGCCATGGCCGCCGACCACCTGCGCGA
>NZ_WJSP02000645.1 GCF_009720255.1 Agromyces humi
CGAGTCGGCGCCCGAGCACGCGGCCGGGACCGCCGCGCCCAGGAGCGACCCCCGCTAGTCGGCCCGCATCCCCGCGGGCCCGATGACCTCGCGCTCGAAGGTGCGGATCCACCGCTGACGGGTCGCCCGGTACTCGGCGTGCGTCGTGAAGCGGTAGTGGTAGGCGTGCACGCGCACCCAGCGCGGGGGCGCCCCATCGAACGGGTCGTGGGCGAGGAGCCGCAGCGTCGCCTGATCCGCCTCCAGCAGGCGCAGCAGGAACATCTCGAACCACGGCTCCCACATGCGGCCGAGCGGCAGGAACCACATCAGCCAGTCGAGCCGCAGGTGGTACGGCGCCCATTGCCGCGGCACGGCGCGCACATCGCCGGGCTTGCCCTTGAAGGCGTACTCGCGCCAGTCCGAGTCGTCGTCGGGCAACTCGTCGAGCGTGGCCTCGACGATGATCTCGATGCGTCGCTTCGTCACCGTGCCGAACGCCCCGTACGCGTTGACGAGCATCCACCGGTTGAAGCTCGCGTTCATGAGCTGCCGTCGCGAGAGCAGGTTCCTGATCGGCCACCAACTGAGCACCAGCAGCAGGGCGGATGCCGCGAGCACCACGACCGTCCACCAGAGCGGCGTCGTCGCGGCATCCGTGCCCAGGTCGTCGGGGATCGCCGGGATGAGCCGGTGCCACGCCGAGTCGGTGATGGCGGATGCCGCGAGCACGACCGTGATCCAGTTCAGCCACGCGAAGTTGCCGGTGACGATGAGCCAGAGCTGGGTCAGGATGACGACGGCGGCCGCGATCGACCCGACCGGGCCCGGCACGAACAGCAGGAACGGCACGATGAGCTGGGCGAAATGGTTCCCGAGCACCTCACCGCGGTGGAACCACTTCGGCAGCAGGTGCGCCTGCCGGCTGAGCGGGTTCGGCATCGGCTGCGTCTCGTGGTGGTACATGAGCGCGGTGAGGTCCCGCCACTCCCGCCCGCCGCGGATCTTGATCATGCCGGCCCCGAACTCGAGGCGGAACACCAGCCACCAGATCGCGACGATGATCGTGACGGGCGGGGGCTGGTCGTTCGACCCGAGGAACGCCACCGTGAAGAGCGCCTCGCAGAGCAGCATCTCCCAGCCGAAGCCGTAGAACGTCTGGCCGACGTTCACGATCGAGAGGTAGAGCAGCCACAGCGCGAGGAACACGACGAGCGGCACCCAGGGCGG
>NZ_WJSP02000646.1 GCF_009720255.1 Agromyces humi
CTCGGCACCTGCACCCGGTGCTCGACACGCTGCTCGGCGCGTAGGCCGGCGAGCGGGCCGCCGCAGCCGCCGCAGCGGGCCACCTACTCCGGTCGCACGTTCGCGTTGTCGCGGAACAGGTTCTCGGGGTCGACCTGCGCCTTGATCGCGCGCAGTCGTGCCAGCGTCGCCGGCGGGTAGGCGGCCTCGACCGCCGCGTCGCCCTGCTCGGTCTCGAAGCTCACGTAGGCGCCGTCGACGTGCGGGGCGATGAGCTCGTTCCACTGCGACGAGGTCTGGTGCCGGCTCGACCCGAACGCCACCACGGAGAACTCCGCCGAGCGGTGGGCGAAGGCCGTGTCATCCGCCGCGACGTCATGCACGGCGCCGCCGACCGCGCGCAACTGGAAGAAGTACGTCGCGCCGCTGTCGAGGAACCGGGCGGCATCGCGGGCGAACTCGGGCGTGATGCGGCCGATGAGCCCGGTGCGCGCGGTCGGCTCGCCCTCGGCGGCGTGCGTCTCGTCGGACGCGTTCGAGATGACGGCGCGGTAGCTCGTGATGCGCACGTCCTGGCCCACGAGCGGCGCCGCCTCGGCGAGCGGCTGCAGCCGCGCGAGCACGGTGTCGGGGTCGTCCGAGTCGATCACCGCCATGACCTGGGCGACCCGCGGCTCCCCCGGCCGGGCGCCGCCGAGGATGAGGAAGCTCGTGAGGTCGCGCGGCGCGTCGACGACCCAGTCGCCCCACGCCTGCAGGAATGCGGCGGTGTCGCTCGCGTCGAACGCGAGCTGCGCGAAGCCGACGTCGCCGACCTCGTCGACCTCGAAGTCGAAGGCGGTGACGATGCCGACGTTCGCGCCGGCCCCGCGAACGGCCCAGAAGATCTCCGGATGCCGCGTGGCATCCGCCCGCACGACCGAACCGTCGGCCAGCACCACCTCGACGGCCCGCACGTGGTCGATCGTGAGGCCGTGCTCGCGCACGAGCCAGCCGATGCCGCCGGCCGTGGCCAGCCCGCCGACGCCGACGCCGCCGTAGTCGTAGATGATCCGTTCCCACAGGAACGCGTCGGCGCGCTGGTAGCCGGCCGCGTTGTTGCCGATGAAGATGACGGCGGTCGTCCTGCTCACGGCGGCGCGGACGGCGACCGGTCAGCATCGTGATTCCCAGTTACAACGATCTGCCCCTGGGCGACCTCTCACCGCACCGCGAGGTCGGCTCG
>NZ_WJSP02000647.1 GCF_009720255.1 Agromyces humi
AGCCGGACGATCGGCCCGCCCAGGACGTGCACCGCGGACGCGCGTCTCTTGAACTGCGCAAGCGGCTCTTCCTGTCGCTGGCGCGCACGAGTGAGCGCGGTCGCGTCAAGGACATCTAGCGATTCTGCCTGTGGCAGGCGGGCGCGCGCGCCGGCGTGCAGGTCGTCAACGAGCCCGGCGCGTGGAACTTCAGCGACCTGCACACGTCGGATCCCGCTCAGCCCCGCTTCTACGAGGCGGTGTTCGGGTGGGAGTTCGCCGACCTCGGCTTCGCCACCCTCATCCGGTGCCCCGGGTACGGCGACCACCTCGCGGCGACGGTCGACCCCGACATCCGGCAACGACAGGCGAGCGCGATCACGCCGCCGAAGTTCGAGGACGCGATCGGCTGGCTGGCGCCGGCCCATGACGGCGAACCACCGCACTGGCACGTCACCTTCACGGTCGCCGACCGCGACGAGGCCGCGTCGACCGCCGAGCGCCTCGGCGGCACCGTGCTCGCCTCGACCGACACGGACTGGACGCGGGAGGCGCTCATCCGCGACCCGCAGGGCGGCGTGTTCACGGCCAGCCGGTTCGTGCCGCCCGAGCGGTGAGCCCCCGCCGCCGAACCCCCGACTCGCCGCTTTGGAGGGTCGAAGGCGAACTGGTATCGTTGTCTGTTGGCTTCCGTGTGGGTCCCACCCCGCACGATTCGCCGGTGAGGCCCCTCTACCTTCATCGGCACATCCGGTACCCACACACGAACGAAAGATACCCACGTGGCAAACATCAAGTCGCAGATCAAGCGCATCCGCACCAACCTGAAGGCGCAGGAGCGCAACAAGGCCGTCAAGAGCGAGGTCAAGAGCGCCGTGCGCGCCGCCCGCGAGGCGATCGCCACCGGCGACAAGGACAAGGCGACGACCGCCCTCCGCAACGCGACCCGCAAGCTCGACAAGGCGGCCAGCAAGGGCGTCATCCACAAGAACCAGGCAGCGAACCGCAAGTCGGCCATCGCGAAGCAGGTCGCCGCGCTCTGACGCATGACCGTTGACGAAGGCCCCGCACGATGTGCGGGGCCTTCGTCGTTCCTGCGCCGGCCGCGCACCCCGTGCGAGGCCTCGTCGACCGCGGTCGGATGCCGCGTCAGGGAGCCGCGCGACCGCGGGCGGAGATCACGCCGATGAGCCGCTCGAGCGCGAACACGGGGTCG
>NZ_WJSP02000648.1 GCF_009720255.1 Agromyces humi
CCGTCACCTGGTGTCAGGAGTGCGACAAGATCGCGTTCCTCGCCGCCGGCGCCCCTCCAGCGAAGTGCACGCTGACGCTCCGCTGCCCCGGATCCCCGGTGAAGGCCGGCGCGCAGGTGCGTCGCGTCGCCCCCTGACCGTCACGTTCAACCCGCACGACCCTCAATGAGCCGTTTTTCGAAGCCCGGACGCAAAATCCACTTCACAGGCGCTCGAAATCGCCGGATTCGGCGCGCGCCGCGCATGAGGGTTGCGCAATCGCATGGATAGCGTCACCAGTAGGCAACCGCCATGGGGAGCGGTACCCAGCCTCACCACACGCACACAGGAGACAAAGCTGTCCACGACATCGGGGGAGAGCGCCGCCCGGCGCTCCAGCATCGGGTTCTGGGAAACCGTCGCCGACCAGGCCGCACACCTAGACGAAATGTCCAATTCACTCCCTACCGTGAACCCGAAGAGGACAGCACCGAGAGACCGCCGCTCCGGCCGTTTCACCTTCGCTGAGCTCACCGAACCGGAGATCCAGCCGCTCTCCGACTTCGACATGGAGTTCGAAGCCGACTGGGAGGCGCGCTTCGCCGTCGAGGACCTCCTCAACGGACAGGCGATCGAAGACGTCGACCACGAACGCCTCCTCGAGCTCGCACGAACCGACGTGCTCCTCGTCGCCGCTGCAGCCCAGCAGTCACCGAACATCACCGTCAACGATCTCGCCCACCTCATCGAGGAACGACTGCTCGTCCCGGCCGGTGCGTTCGCCAACCCGAACTTCGGGCGGCTCCCATTCGCCGTCCAAGCTCGTCTCATCGAGGCCGCGTTCCCCGAGGAACGCCTCATCGCCGCAGCGAACCAGCACCTCCACCCTGCGGTCCTGGCCATCCTCGACGACGACACCTCTACTGGGGACGACGACACCGAGGCCGCCCGCGCCGCATGAACCCGCGCATGACCAGGTCATGCAGACACTCCTCACTCCCGCACCGCAGATCGTGGATCCGAAGACACTCAGCGATGACGGCTTCACACCCAAGGTGATCGAACCGCCGTTCTGATGGGGAGGTTCGGCAACAGCGGCTTCCTCGTCTTCCTCGGCGTCGCCGCGTTCGTCGTGTTCATCTTCGCCACCGGCACCGGCGGTGAGATCACCGACGCGTTCAACGCCGTATCCGGCGCCGCAGCGGACACCGCACC
>NZ_WJSP02000649.1 GCF_009720255.1 Agromyces humi
CGCGACCGCCTCGGCCGCGCCCCCTACGGACGCGACGTCCGCGACGCGCGCGGCACCCGCGCTCTCGGCCACCGCCCTGGCCGACCTGAGGCCGCACGTCATCACCCTCCAGGACGGCAAGCTCGCCGAGGGAGCGGCCTCCACCGCGCAGACGGTGAAGGAGTTCCGCACGACCGCGGCCGACATCGACGAGATCTTCTCGACGCACCTGCCGGCGTTCGTCGCCGCGCACCAGCCGGGCCCGGTGCCGATCGCGATCTACGCGCACGGCGGCCTCGTCGACAAGGAGTCGGGGTTCGCGATCGCCGAGCACCAGGTCGCGTGGTGGAAGGAGAACGGCGTCTACCCGATCCATTTCGTGTGGGAGACGGGTCTCGGCACGGCGCTCTGGGACTCCCTCCGGCGTTGGGCGTCGGGCGGCCGGCGCGGCTGGGCCGACGAGGCGAAGGACGGATTCCTCGAGGTCGCCGCACGGCTGCTCGGCGGCGGCGGGATCTGGAACGACATGAAGGTCGATGCGGCCGCGGCATCCGTGAAGGGCGGCGGCGCGCAGCAGTTCGTGCGCGCCCTCGGGAAGTGGATGACGGAGCACCCCGGTGAGGTCGAGGTGCACGCCATCGGCCACAGCGCGGGCTCGATCTTCCACTCCCACCTGCTGCCGGCGGCGCTCGAAGCGGATGTCCCGGCGATCGCCTCGCTGAGCCTGCTGGCGCCCGCCGTGCGGGTCGACACGTTCTCGAAGCTCCTCATGCCGCATGCCCGCAGCGGCAAGATCGAGCGGGTCGCGATCTTCACCATGGACGACGAGGCGGAGCGTGCCGACACGTGCGTGCGCATCTACAACAAGTCGTTGCTCTACCTCGTCTCGGCGTCGTTCGAGCCGCAGAAGGCGACGCCGATCCTCGGCATGGCGAAGTACCTCCTGCGCGACGTCGACCTCGCGGAGTTCTTCCAGGGGCCGTCTCCCAAGGGCGAGCTCGTGCTGGCCCCGCACGCCGTGGGGCTGCGCACCGCCAGCACGGCCACCTCGCACGGCGGCTTCGACAACGACGGTCCCACGATGGAGAGATTCTTCGCGGTCATCCGGCACAACTCCGAGGTGCCCGGCCTGGTGCAGCTCTACGCCCAGGTGTCCACCGAGGCGTGCGATCCCGACCACCCCGCGCACGCGTTCTNCGTCGACCGGTA
>NZ_WJSP02000065.1 GCF_009720255.1 Agromyces humi
GGATCTTCTGCGCGTGATTCGATGCTACTGTACGCGACAGTTTCGATCTATCATTGCGGTGCGTGCAAACGTCAGAAAGAGCGGAGGCTCACGTGTCCAGTGCCGACGCCGCCCTGAAGGTCGACGTGCAGTACGTCGACTCGAGCGCCGGCCACCTCGACTACAACGTGGTGTTCACGAACACGGGCAGCACCTCCTGCGAGCTCCGCGGCGCACCCGGTGTCTCGGTGGTCGACGCGTCGGGCGTCGAGATCGGCGAAGCCGCGACCAGGGTGGGCGACGACGACCCGCAGACGCTCACGCTCGAGCCCGGGGCATCCGTCGCCGCGCCGCTCGCCGCCGTGAACATCGACCCCGACGGCGGCCCGCTCGACGACTGCCCCGTGGTGCAGGGCGCCGCCTGGCTCGTGTACCCGCCGCACAGCTTCACCTCCGTCACCGTCTCGACCGGCCAGCCCGTGCCGGCGTGCGAGAGCACGGCAGAGTTCCTCACCGTGAGCGCGGTGCAGCAGGGCTGACCCAGCGGATGCCCCGAGCCGCGGCCCGCGGCATCCGGAATCGAATCCCGCCGAACGGTCACCCCGAACCTGTCACAAATCACCCCTCCACGGTGTCTTAACTGATGAAGACACAAGGAGGAGGACATGCGCAGGATCGTGATCGTCGGCGGCGGGTACGCCGGGTTCTACACCGCGTGGAAGCTCGAGAAGCGCCTCAAGCCGCGTGAGGCCGAGCTGGTGATCATCGACCCGCGGCCGTACATGACGTACCAGCCGTTCCTGCCCGAGGTCGCCGCCGGATCCATCGAGGCGCGCCACGCCGCAGTCTCCCTGCGATCGCACCTGAAGCGCACGCGCATCATCGCGGGCGGCGCGACCATGATCAGCCACGCCGACAAGACCGTGACGGTGCGTCCGGCCGACGGTCCCGACTTCACCGTCGACTACGACCTCATCGTCGTCACCGCCGGTGCTGTCACCCGCGTGCTGCCCATCCCGGGCGCCGAGGAGGTGGCCATCGGCATGAAGCACGTCGAGGAGGCCGTCGCCATCCGCGACCGACTGCTCACGGCGTTCGACCGCGCGTCGGTCATGGAGCCCGGGCCCGACCGCCGGCGCCTGCTCACCTTCGCGTTCGTGGGCGGTGGGTTCTCGGGCGTCGAGGGCTTCGGCGAGCTGCTGTCGCTCGCGACGGCGCTGCTCAAGTCGTACCCCGAGATCCGCTTCTCGGAGCTCGCATTCCACCTCGTCGAGGCAAACGACCGCATCCTCCCCGAGGTGACGGATGCCCCGGGCCGCTGGGTCGTCGACTCGCTCCGCGCCCGCGGCGGCCACGTGCACCTGAGCGCCCGCGTCATGTCGGCGGTCGACGGGCATGTGGTGCTCTCGAACGGCGAGGAGTTCGACGCGAACCTCATCGTGTGGACGGCCGGCAACGCCGCGCATCCCGTGATCGCGAAGCACACCGACCTTCCCACCGACGAGCGGGGCCGCGTCGTCGTGCGCCCCGACCTGCAGGTCGGCACGGCGGATGCCCCGGTGCCCGACGCATGGGCCGCCGGCGACAACGCCGCGGTGCCCGATCTCGCCGTCGCGGCATCCGGAGCCCTCACCGTGCCGAACGCGCAGCACGCGGTGCGGCAGGGCAAGCGCCTCGCCGCGAACATCGCCGCGACCCTGCACGGCGAGAAGCCACGCGACTACCGGCACGACTCGCTCGGAGTCGTGGCGACGCTCGGGCTCGGCCGTGGCATCTTCCAGTACAAGAACCTCGTCATCACCGGCTGGCTCGCCTGGCTGATGCACCGCGGCTACCACGTGCTCGCCATCCCGACGTGGGAGCGCAAGATCCGCGTGCTCGTCGTGTGGCTCACCGCGTTCGTGCTCGGTCGCGACATCGTGTCACTGCTCTCGGTGCAGCAGCCGCGCGAGGCGTTCGTCTCAGGAGGTGTCCCTCATGCCCGTTGACCGCGGGCACGCCGAGCCCACGCTCGACGAGCCGCTGACCACTGAGCGACGGATGCCGCGGCCCTCCATGAGCGACCGGCTCGCCCGCGGCATCCGGAACCTGACCGTCTTCGGCCACCGCGTCGGCGACGTCGAGGCCGAGGCGCGGCGGCGCACCGTGCCACGGCACTGGACGAACCTGTTCGGCGTGGTGACCCTCGCGTGCATCGTGGTGCTGATGGTCACCGGCGTGCTGCTCATGTTCTTCTACACGCCCTCGAGCGACGAGACGACGTACACCGGCGGCTACCTGCCGCTGCACGGCGCGACCGTGTCGGAGGCGTTCGCGTCGACGATGTTCATCACGTTCGACCTGCCGGGTGGGCTGCTCATCCGCCAGGCGCACCACTGGGCGGGGCTGCTGCTGCCCGCGGCGATCATCATGCAGCTGCTCACGACCTTCTTCACGGGCGCGTTCCGGCGGCCGCGGCGGGGCATGTGGGTGCTGCTCTTCCTCATCTTCGTGACCGCGCTGGCCACCGGATGGAGCGGCTACGCGCTGCCCGACGACCTGCTCTCGGGCACGGGCCTCCGCATCACCGAGGGCATCGCGCTCGGCATCCCGGTCGTGGGCACGTGGCTGTCGTACCTGCTGTTCGGCGGCGAGTTCCCGGGCGAGGTCATCGAGCACCTGTACCCGCTGCACGTCGCGGTGTTCCCGGCACTCCTGATCCTGCTCGTCGCGCTGCGCGGGCTCGCCGCGTGGCAGCACGAGCCGCCGCAGTTCCCGGGCCTCGGGCGCACCGAGGGCAACGTCGTAGGCGATCCGATGCCCGTCGCGGCCGCCCGCGCGGGCGGGCTCTTCGCGATCGTCACCGGGCTGCTCGTGCTCGTCTCGGCGGCGGTCACGGTGAACCCGATCTGGCTCTACGGCCCCGCCGACTCGGGCAGCGCCGGCGCCGGCAGCCAGCCCGACTGGTACACCGGATTCCTCGACGGCGCGCTGCGGCTCGTACCCCCGGGCTGGGAGTTCGAGTGGCTCGACCGCACCTGGACGCTCGCCATCCTCGTCCCCCTTGCGGTCGTGACGGCGTACCTGCTGCTCGTCGCCGTCTACCCGTTCGTCGAGGAGTGGATCACGGGCGACCACCGCGAGCACCATCTGCTCGAGCGCCCGCGCAACGCCCCGACCCGCACCGGCATCGGCGTCGCCGCGATCGTGTTCTACGGCGTGCTCTGGCTCTCCGGCAGCGCCGACCTCATCGCCACGCACTTCTCGTTGACGTTCGAGGGCGTCATCGCGGTGCTGCAGGTGCTCGTCGTCTTCGGGCCGGTGCTCGGCTTCTTCATCGCCCACCGCGTATGCCTGGCGCTGCAGAAGAAGGACCGCGAGTTGCTCCTGCACGGCTACGAGACCGGCCGCATCGTGCGCCTGCCAGGTGGCGAGTACGTCGAGGTGCACCGCCCGATCAGCGAGGCCGAGCGGTGGCGCATCGCGGTTCCGGATGCCCCGCGGGCGCTCACGCTGCGTCCCGACGAGCGCGGGCGGGTCACCGTGGCCCAGCGGCTGCGGGTGCGGCTGTCGCGGTTCTTCTTCGAGGACCGGATCGTCGTGGGTGCGGCGGAGCTGCCGGCGGTCAAGCCCTTGTCGCACGCCGGTCAGGCTCCCAGAGTGGAATGAGGACGCGACGCGCGCGCCCATCGGAACGGAGGGACGACCGATGACCGACTCCACCACGCCGAACGGCGGCACGCCCGAGCAGGCCGACCTCGACGAGGCCGACCTCGACCGCTCCAAGAACTCGAAGCCGGGCGGCGACACCCCCGCCAGCGACCAGCCGGCAGCGCCCGGACACTCGGAGCCGCTCACCGACTCGACCGACGGCGGCCTCGACGGCGGCGACCCGGGCGTCGAGGAGTAGCAGCCGCACGCGGCATCCGCCGCCCCCTGACCGACGTCAGGACGGCGGCGACGCCCGACGCGCCGACCGCCGCGGCTGCGATCGCATGTGGCGCAGGACCATGCCGAGGAGGCGGGTGAGCTCGTCGCGGTCGACGTCGTCGAGCGCGTCGACGAGCACCTCGCGCACGACCGCGACGTGACCGGGCAGCACTCGTTCGAGCAGCGCGGCGCCCTTCGCCGAGAGTGTCACGTTTACGGCGCGATCGTCGTGCGGCGACGGCACCCGCTCCACCAGCCCGGCCTTCGCGAGCTGGCCGACCTGGTAGGTGAGGCCGCTCTTGCTGTGCACGAGCCGGTCGGCCAGGTCGGTCATGCTCTTGGGCGACGACGGATCCTCGCCGCACATCGCGAGGATCTGGAACTGCACGAAGCTAAGCCCGCCGTCGCGCCGCAACTGGCCCTCGACGCCGTGCTGCACGAGCGCGCTGACCTCGAGCAGGGCGAAGTAGACGCCGAACTCCGGCGGCAGGGCCGGTGGAACGGTGACGTCGGGCATGCCCGAAATCCTATTGCAGAAACTTGTTCGAATTGGAAATAGATCTGGCGTGGCGCTCGTTGTGTCGAGTAATAGATAGTTCGAATTCGAAGGAGTTGGTCGAACATGACCGCTAGACACCCCGCCCCCACCGAGACCCCTGCCGACGTGCTGTGGTCGCCGACCCGCCTCGGGCGCATCGAGCTGGCACATCGCATTGCGATGGCCCCGATGACCCGCAGCCGCGCGACCGGCGACGGGCTCGTGACGGACCTGACCCGGGAGTACTACGCGCAGCGCGCCTCCCTCGCGATGCTCATCACCGAAGGCACGCAGCCGTCGGAGGACGGACAGGGCTACCTTGCGACGCCGGGCATCCACACCCAGGAGCAGGCGGAGGCCTGGGGCCGCGTCGCCGACGCCGTGCACGAGGCCGGATCGACCCTCGTCGTGCAGCTCATGCATGTCGGCCGCGTGGCCCATCCCTCGAACACTCCGCACGGCCGCACCCCGCTCGCGCCGTCGGCCATCGCGGCCGAGGGCGACATGTTCACGGCGACCGGCCCGCAGCCGATGCCCGTGCCGCGAGAGATGACGGAGGCCGACCTGGCGCAGACCATCGCCGACTTCCGCCGGGCGGCTCGCCTTGCGGTGGACGCCGGCGCCAACGGGGTGGAGCTGCACGGGGCGAACGGCTACCTGCTGCAGCAGTTCCTGAGCACCAACGCCAACCGCCGCACCGACGGCTACGGCGGCGACATCGCCGGACGCATCCGCTTCTCGGTCGAGGTGGCCACGGCCGTCGCCGATGAGATCGGCGCCGACCGCGTCGGGTTCCGGATCAGCCCCGGAAGCCCCCTCGGTGACATCGAGGAGACGGATGTCGCCGAGCTCTACCCCGCGCTCGTCACGGCGCTCGCCCCGCTGCACCTCGCCTACCTGCACGTCGTGCACCTCGGCGACGAGGCGCTGCTCCGCGGCATCCGCGACGGCTGGCCCACCGGGCTCGTGCTCAACCGCGCCGGCGCCGACATCGAGCGTCGTGCGCAGGATGTGCGCGACGGCCTGGCCGACGTCGTGAGCGTCGGCGCCCTCGCGCTCGCCAACCCCGACCTCATCCACCGCATCTCCGCCGGCGCCACGATGAACGAGCCCGACCGCGCCACCCTCTACGGCGGCGGCGAGCGCGGCTACACCGACTACCCGCGGCTGGCGGCGTGATCGCCATGACCACCACGGACGCCACGACCACGAACAACCCCACCACCACGACCACGACCACGACCACGACCACGACCACAAAGGACACCATCACCATGCGCGCGATCCAGTTCACCCACTACGGCCAGCCGACCGTGCTCGAGCCCGTCGAGCTCCCCCGCCCCGAGGCGGGCCCCGGCGAGGTGCTCGTCCGCGTCGCGGGCACGACCTTCAACGAGGTCGACGCCTCCATCCGCGCCGGCTACCTCACCGAGGTGTTCCCCGTCGACCTGCCGCACGTGCCGGGCATCGACGTGAGCGGCACCGTGGTCGCGGTCGGCGAGGGCGTCTCGCCCGACCTCATCGGAACGGACGTCGTCGCGTTCCTCCCGATGACCAGGCCCGGGGCATCCGCTGACTACGCCATCGTGCCCGCCGACCTGATCGCGCCCGCACCGCGTTCCATTGCACTTCCGGATGCCGCGGCGCTCGCCTCGAGCGGGCTCACCGCTTGGCAGGCGATCGTCGAGCACGGCGACGTCCGTGCGGGGCAGCGCGTGCTCGTGAACGGCGCCGGAGGCGGGGTCGGCGGCTTCGCCGTGCAGCTCGCCGCGTCGGCGGGCGCGACCGTGATCGCCACGGCGAGCGCCCGAAGCCGCGACACCGTGACCGCACTCGGCGCGTCGCAGGTCATCGACTACACGACGACCTCTGTGGTCGACGCCGTGACCGAACCGGTCGACGTCGTGCTGAACCTCGTGCGCACGTCGCCCGAGCAGACCGCGGCGCTCGTCTCGCTCGTGAAGCCCGGCGGCGTCTTCGTCTCGACGACGACGCCCGGCGAGGTGCCGCCCGGCACCGACCTCCGTGCCGTGAGCATCTTCACGCGCAGCGACGCCGCCCAGCTGGCCCACCTCGGCGAGCTCGTCGACGCCGGCGAGCTGCGGGTCGACGTGAGCGCGCACTACCCGCTCGAGGAGCTCGCCACCGTGCACGCCCTCGGTGAGGCCGGCGCCCTCCGCGGCAAGGTCGTGCTCACGCCGACGCACGACGGCGAGGGCGACGGCGCCTAGCGGTAGCGCCGGAGCACGCGGCATCCGGCATCGTCTCGCGTTGCGCGGATGCCACCGGACACATGCAGAACGGATGCGCCCATGGCGGGCGCATCCGTTCGGCGTCGCAGGCATCGGCGCATGCAGGCATCGTCGCATCGGGCTAGATGGCCGGCGTGCGGCGGTAGCCGTCGCGGCGGAACTGCACCAGCGACGACGTGACCGCCGTCGCCGCGAGCAGTCCGAGCAGGATCATGGTGGCGAACATCGCGCACCTCCTTTCGGTCGCAGAAGTCGTGAGGAGTCGTGGCTGGGTGGGCTCGGCCGTCACGGCCGGCTGGGGAGCGTGGCCGGGTGGCCGTGCGAGCCGCTCGGGGTGAGCGCGCCGACCATGCGGTCCCAGCGGGACCGGTCGGGTCCGGCCGGCGTGAGCGCGGTCGACGCGGCGGAGGCCGACTGGGCCTCGAGCGCGCGACGCTCGGCAACCCGGCGACGGTACGCGTTGATGCGGTCAGCCGCAGCGAGGTTCTGCTCGTGCATGGTGTGGGCCAGGTAACCGTTTGCGAGGTCCATGGTTCCGTTCCCTTCGGGTGAGTGTGGTGGCGTCTTCGCCTGAGACCACACTCCTCTCACGAGGGTTCGCGCGAATCCGCAGCGACTACCGAGGTCGCGGCGGGCCGCTACTGAAGTCACGGATGCCGCTGGCCAGTACCTACTGAGACGACCCTCGCCGCGCGTGCGGCAGGTGACTACGCTGACCCGTGGAACCAGACCGGAAGGTGGTGAGTTCCATGTGTGCGACGAAGCAGTGGAGCATCACCGTCGAGATCGACGAAGACGAAGACGAAGACAGCACGCTGGCGCACCTCACCCTGAGCACGCCGGCGGGCCACGTGGTGACGGGCGTCGGCCAGGCCCAGCGCAATCCCCACGATCCACGCGTGCCCGAGATCGGCGACGAGCTGGCGGTCGCGCGTGCCTTGCGCAACCTCGCCGAGCGGCTGCTGCACACGACGGAGAAGGACATCAGCGGCGCCACCGGCGAGCAGGCGCACCTGCACCGCTAGCGCGGGCGAAGCGGGCGGGCGGATGGGCGAGCGGATGCCGCCGGCCCCGCCGCATCCGTCATGGCGACGGAACGACGGGGCCGGACGCGGAGATCAGCGGATGGCTCAGCCGGCGGTCGTCTGCGCCGCCTCGAGCACCGGGGCGGTCGCACGCGCGGCCTCGAGGATGAGGTCCGTCACCGCACCGGGCTGCGACACCGTCACGGCGTGCGAGGCATCGAGCTCGACCAGGTGGGCGTTCGCCCGCTCCGACATGAAGCGCGTCAGCTCGGCCGGGATGGCGAGGTCCTGCGCCGCGAGCAGCACCCACGACTCGATCGACTTCCAGGCCGCCTGCGTGGCCGGGGCCTCGAACGCGGCCAGCGCGAGCGGGCGCTGGGTGACCGCCATCCGCTCGGCCGTGGCTGGGTCGACGTCGCCGGCGAACAGGGCGTTGTACCGCTCCTGGTCGATGTAGAGCTCCGGTGCCGTTCCCCCGTCGGGCGTCGGGTACGGAACCGGCTGGGCGGCACTTCCGAGCTCGGCCCCCGGGAACTTGCCGACGAGGTCGGCCAGGCTCTCGCCGGGCTCCGCGAGGAAGCTGGCCACGAAGACGAGCGCGGTGACGTTCGGGTTGCCCTCGGCGGCGTGGCTCATGATGTAGCCGCCGTACGAGTGCCCGGCGATGACGATCGGTCCGTCGATGCTGTCGAGGACGCTGCGGAGGTACTCCGCATCGCTCTCGAGGCCGCGAAGCGGGTTCGCCACCGCGATCACGGGGTGGCCCGCCTCGCGCAGGGCGTTGATCGAGCCGTTCCAGCTCGAGGAGTCCGCGTAGGCACCGTGGACCAGCACGATGGTCTGCTTCACGCTGCTGTCGGTCGTTGCGTTCATGGTCGTCTTCCTTCTCTGTCGATGGCGCGCGCGTCGTCGATCGCGTGGATTCGTCGATGGCCTGCGCCGCTTCCGAGGACCGGTTCCGGTCGCATGGCGTAACGCATCTGGGATGCAATATATTGCGTATCAGACGTACCGTCAACGATTCGCCGCGGCTCCTCATCTCGAAAGGGCCGAAGTGCGTGCAATATATTGGGGTGCCCATCCCTACGAACCGCCCGCCCGTCGACCGCTCGCTGCTCCGCGACGACGTGTATCTGCGCCTCCGCGACGCGATCATCGACGGCACGTTCGCGCCGGGCGAACAACTGCGGGACGGCGACCTCGCGACGTGGCTCGGCGTGAGCCGCACCCCCGTGCGCGAGGCGCTCCTGCGGCTCGCGGAGGGCGGACTCGTCGTCGCCCGTCCCGGCCGCTCCACGGTGGTCAGCTCGCTCGACGTGCGGTCGACGCGAGAGGCGCGTGATGTCGTCGCCGCCATGCACGAGCTGGCCGTGCGGGAGGCAGTCGCCCTCTTCACTGATACGCACCTCCAGGCGATGCGTGAGACCGCCGGCCGCTTCACCGTGGCTCTCGACGCCGGAGACATCGACGCCGCGCTGCGCGCCGACGACGAGCTCCACGACATCCCGGTGGCGGTCGCCGGGAACCGCGCGGTCGCGAAGGTGCTCGAGCAGTTCATGCCGGTGCTGCGCCGCATCGAGCGAGTCCGCTTCGCATCAGCCGATGGCCGGCGCTCGCCCGACCGCCACGAGGAGTTCATCCGACTGTGCGCCGCCGGCGACGTGGACGGAGCCGCTGCAGTCGCGTTCGAGACGTGGCACAGCCTGCCGACCACTGCAGACTGAGTGGGCGGGGCGGCTGTCTCCGGATGCGGTCGCGTCACCCCTGCTTCGCCTGAGGAGCGGGATGGTCAACGTGCGTGCCAGTGGCAGCGGCGCTGGCGGGCACCAGGGCCGAGGAGTACCTTGGCGGGATGGCCGTGGCGGTCGATTCAGCCGCGTTCAGCGAACTCGAATCCGGGTTCACTGGTGAGTTGGTGCGGCCCGCAGACGCCTCCTTCGAGCGGCTCCGCAAGGTCTGGAACGGCTCGATCGATCGCCATCCCGCTCTGATCGCGCGGTGCTCCGGAGCCGACGACATCGCCGCCGCCACCAGGTTCGCCCGACGCACCGGCCTGCCCGTCGCCGTTCGCGGCGGCGGCCACAGCTTTCCCGGGCTCTCGGTCTGCGACGACGGCATCGTCATCGACCTCGCGCCGATGAAGGGCATCACCGTCGATCCCGAGGCGCGCACGGTGCGTGTGCAGGCCGGGGCGCTCCTGGGCGAGCTCGATCGTGCCACGCAGCCGTTCGGGCTCGCCGTGCCGAGCGGCATCGTCACGCACACCGGCGTGGCGGGACTCACGCTCGGCGGCGGCATCGGGTGGGTCATGCGGAAGTACGGCCTGAGTATCGACCAGCTGTCGTCGGTGGACCTCATCACCGCCGACGGCGAGCGCCTGCTCGCCAGCGAGGCCGAGAACGCCGACCTCTTCTGGGGCGTGCGCGGTGGCGGAGGCAACTTCGGGATCGTCACCGCGTTCGACTTCCGTCTCTGCGAGGTGGGCCCGACGGTGGTCGCCGGGCCGATCTTCTGGCCGATCGAGCAGTCGCCGCAGGTCCTGCGCTTCTATCGGGACTGGATCGCCGACGCGCCCGACGAACTGATGACCATCGTCATGCATCGCAAGGCGCCGCCGCTCCCCTTCGTTCCTCCCGAGCTGCACGGCACGCTCATCGTCGGCGTTGTCTGCTGCTATACGGGGCCGATAGAAGAGGGCGAACGCGTCATGCGACCGATCAAGGACTTCGGTTCACCGGTGCTCGACCTGTGCGTGCCGAAACCGTTCCTCGATCACCAGGCGATGTTCGACCCGTCCTTCCCGCACGGCCGCTGGTACTACTTCCGGTCTTGCGACGTCGCCGAGCTGACGGACGAGGTCATCGACATCACCGTCGAGCACACGCGGCGCATCGAGTCGCCGTTGACGAGCTTTCCCATCTGGCAGATGGGCGGTGCCGTGGCGAGAGTCGGCGAGGGCGAGACGGCATTCAGCGGCCGCGGTGTCGGGCACACCTTCAACATCAACGCGGCGACCGAGGGAGCCGAGGGCTTCGATGTCGAACGCGAGTGGGTGCGCGACTTCTGGTCGGCCCTGAAGCCCTTCCACACGAGCGTCTACATGAACTTCCTCATGGAGGAGGGCGAGGAGCGCATCCGCCAGGCCTATGGCGCGGAGAAGTACGACCAGCTCAAGGCCCTCAAGCGCAAGTACGACCCCGGCAACCTCTTCCGGCTCAACCAGAACATCCCGCCCGACTGACCGGGGTGATGAGCGGTGCCGCTACCGTGAACCCATGACGGCCAGCGCCCCTCGATCACGCTCGTATTTCGGTGTCGACCTCGCATGGGGTGAGGGCACTGAGCGCCGCGCCGCCAAGGAGACCGGACTCGTCCAGCTCGCAGCGAGCGGTCAGGTCGTCGACGCGGGTTGGGCGAGCGGCATCGATTCCGTCGTGGATTGGGTGCATGAGCGGTCGCGGCCCGGCGATGTGATGGCGATCGACGCGCCGCTCGTCGTACTGAACGAATCCGGCATGCGCGAGTGCGAGCGGGAGGTTGCGCAGCGCTACATGCGTTGGGGCGTCGGCGCGAATGCGACGAATCTCTCGCGCCCGTGGCAGGGGGGAGTGACCATCAGGAGGGCATTTGAGCGACTCGGGTACGTCTACGCCGGAGACACTCCGCTCGCCGCCGCGGACAGCGTCACGTTCTTCGAGTGTTATCCGTATACGACGCTCGTCGGAGCGGACGAGTTCGGCTACCACGTCGAGCGCCCAAGGTACAAGCGGCTGAATCCGGCCCTTCTGACCGTTGCTGAGCGACGAGCGCAGCGCGCCGCGGAGTGCGACGAACTCCTCCGTCGCATGGCGCGACTCGCGACCGCATCCCCATCGCTCGACCTTCGCTCACACCCGGTCACCGCTGCACTGCTCGACTCGCCTTCACCGACGGGAGATGTTCCGTACAAGCATCGCGAAGACTTGATCGACGCTGCGATCTCGGCTTGGACGGCCGCACTCTGGTCTGAGTATGGATTCGAACGCAGCCAAGTGCTCGGCGCCGCCTCACCGACCGATGCCGCGGGCCGCCGAGCGACGATCGTCGCACCAGCTCGGCCAGAGCAACGGCGAATGGACGACGCAGAGAGGGAGATCCGTTCCGGGGCCTCGAGCCCTACCAGCCTCGACGAGGAGTCGGCCGTTCAGTTGCTGCTCCTGCCGGATGGCGAAGATTCGCGGCTGTTCATCGAGCTCAGCCACTTCGCGGGCGCCGATCTGTCACCGGCCGCATTCGCAATCGAGCTGGCGCTCGCTCGGATCGAAGCTGACGATCTGGACCAGTCCGTGGGATTCCTCGTGGATTCCGCGGTCATGTCCTACTGCCGGGCGTTCTTCCCCTCGAATGTCCGCAGACCGTTGAGCGACTACATGGAGATACCGGAGCGATTCCGATCGGTGGATGAGCGAATCCGGGAGTATCGGAACATGGTGGTCGCCCACTCGCAGAGTTCGCTCACCGTGACACTGCCGATGGTGATCCAGCGTGCCAACGGAAGCCGCCACGCCTCAGGTTGGACGTTTTCACAGCCGCTCCCCCTGCCGCTCCTCAGGCAATTCGCGGAGCTCATCGACACCGTGTCCGATCACGTCGATGTGCTCATCGGCGATGTTCAGGCACGGCTCGAACCGTTGTTGCATGCGGCTGTTCCTGTCGAAGATGCGCCATTGATCATCAACCACGAGCTCGTCGACGCGTTCACAGCGCGATCGCGGCGCCCGCCCTACCCGGAATCTCACACCCTGTATTGGGTTCGGAACGATCCGTTGCAGTGACGCCACCGCCGACCTGATCGGTCGCCTCAGTCGGCGGTCGTGCCGTCGCTCACTCCTCGTCGAGCGCGCCCGGGTACAGGTCGTCGAGGAGCCCCAGCGCGATGTCGCCGAGCACCTCTTCGAGCTCCCGCTGGAGCGTCTCCTCGCCCTGGGCGCGCCGCGACCAGATCACGGCGAGCCGATCCTGCTCGGCCACCACCGCTTCGACGACCATCGGACGCCAATGCGGCGGGTACTCGCCCTCGCGCCAGGCGCCACGACCGCGGCCGTAGTGGGCGACGGCGAGGTAGCGCAGCAGCGCCGAGGTCACGAGCCCGTCGAGGAAGGCATCCTCCCACCGCAGGCTCGACTCGTCGCGTCCGCGCACCACGTTGACGCCCTGCGCGACGCCCGCCCCGCCGAGCGCGCCGAGGATGGCGCCGGCGACCATGCCCGCACCGAACGTGAGGCCGCCGGCCATGAGGTCGGCGCCGAGTCCCGTGAGCGCGCCCGAGACGATGCCACCCACGGCAGCCGTGCGGGTCGTGTCGAGCGGTGCGTCGACGCGGATGTCGCCCGCCACGCGCTCGAGCACCTCGTCGGCAGCCCGCCCCTCGAGCCGGTGGATCGCGATGAGCCGCTCCGTGCCCTGCCGCAGGTCGGCCTGCAGTCGCTTGGCCATCCGGTCGGTGGCATCCGTGCGGGCCTGCGTCCGCCCCGGACTCGGCAGGCCGAGCGAGCCGCCCACGCGGGAGGCGAGCGACTCCGACTTCGGCGACGGCGGCGTCAGGGTCACCCGCTCGACGGCGGCCCGCGCGATCGGCTCGGCGAGCGCGGCCATCGCCGCGGAGAACTCGTTCATCCGCAGGTCGCGCCAGGCGGCCGACAGGCGGGCGAAGGCCGGGTGTGGGGCATCCGGAACCAGTGGCTCGATGGCGTCGAACAGCGTGAACTCCTGCACCCAGCAGCGCGCGAACGCGTCGAAGGCGAGCACCTCGCGCACGTGGCCCGACGATGCGAGCGCGGCACGCCAGCGCGCGGCATCCGCCTCCTCGACACCCCGCTCGCGCGGCGGACCCGTCTGGTTGAGCAGCACGAGCACGGGCTTGCCGATGTACTCGAGCACCTCGAGCTCAGAGTCGAGGTAGCCGGCGTCGGCAGGCGCCTCGGCCGCGTTCACGAGGTAGAGCACCACGTCGGCCTGCTCGGCGACGTTGCGCACCGCGAGCTGGCTGAGCCACAGCACGCGGTCCTGGTAGCGGTCCCACACTTGCGACAGGAACCAGCCGATGGGGTTGCGGTCCTGCCGCAGCCGGCGCACGAGTCGCACGCTGTCGCCGAAGCCCGGGGTGTCCCACAGGGTGAGCAGTTCCTTGGTGCGGATGCCCTCCGGCGTCGCAGGCAGCATCGTGATGTGAATGTCGTGGTGAGCGGCGGCGATCAACTTCTCGATTTCCGGTGCGGTCACACCCATCCCATGCGCGGCTCCG
>NZ_WJSP02000650.1 GCF_009720255.1 Agromyces humi
ACCGGCCTCGACGAGGCGGCGCTCGTCGCGCTCGCCCACCCCCGCCGAGCGACGAGCGCGACGAGCCCGAGGCGCACCACGAGCTGAGCGGATGCCGCGGCCCCGCGCGGCGACGGACGAGGAGGTCCCATGAGCTACTACACCCCGCAGGGCGGGCTGCCCGAGCAGACCGAGCTGCTCACCGATCGCGCGATCGTGACGGAGGCGTACACCGTCATCCCGAAGGGCGTGCTGCGCGACATCGTCACGAGCAACCTGCCGGGGTTCACGAACACCCGCGCGTGGATCCTCGCCCGGCCCATCGCCGGGTTCGCGACGACGTTCTCGCAGCTCATCGTCGAGATCGGACCCGGTGGCGGCGCCGACTGGCCCGAGCGCGAGGAGGGTGTCGAGGGCGTCGTGTTCGTGACGGCGGGCGAGCTCACCCTCGAGCTCGAGGGCGACCAGCACGTGCTCGAGGCGGGCGGGTACGCCTACCTCGCGCCGGGGGCGAGCTGGGCGATCGCCAACGAGGGCTCGGAGTTCACGAGCTTCCAGTGGATCCGAAAGGCGTACGAGCCGCTCGAGGGCCACGAGGTGACGTCGTTCGTCACGAGCGACGCCGACGTGCCGCCGCAGGAGATGCCCGGCACGAACGGCGCCTGGTCGACGAGCCGGTTCGTCGACCCCGACGACCTCGCGCACGACATGCACGTGAACATCGTCACCTTCCAGCCGGGCGGCGTGATCCCCTTCGCCGAGACGCACGTCATGGAGCACGGGCTGTTCGTGCTCGAGGGCAAGGGCGTCTACCGGCTGAACGGCGACTGGGTCGAGGTCGAGGCGGGCGACTTCATGTGGCTCCGTGCGTTCTGCCCGCAGGCCTGCTACGCGGGCGGGCCGGGGCCGTTCCGGTACCTGCTCTACAAGGACGTCAACCGGCAGGTGCGGCTGACCGGCCAGGCGGCCGGTCGCACGGCCAGCCGATGGGGATGAGCGAGCAGATGCCGCGGGCGGCCCATGCGGCATCCGGCCCGCTCGCGGCATCCGGGCCCCTCGATCTCGTGCTGGAGGGCGAGCGCGTGCTCGTGGACGGCGCATTCGCACCCGCCGAGGTCGGCGTCCGCGAGGGTCGGATCGTGGCCGTGACTCCGCGCGGGGCAGGCCTCGGGCGGGACGCGGCGCAGGTGGTGCGGCT
>NZ_WJSP02000651.1 GCF_009720255.1 Agromyces humi
TACGCGGGCCGGGATCCGCGGGCCACCGCGGCGGTGGGCGACCTCGTGCAGGCGCGGCACGCGTTCGCCTGGAACCCGACGGCGCCTGGCGCGAAGGTCGAGGACACGGTGCTGGTCGGCGACGCCGGGCTCGAGGTGCTCACCATCGATCCGAGGTGGCCGACGACGGACGTCGCGGGCCGGCCTCGACCGATCGAGCTGGTCCGTGTAGGCTTGGGATAACGCTTTCCGAGCGCCCGCCCCGTTGCCGATCGACGACGATTCCGAGGAGCCAGATGCCCATCCGCACCGAGGAGCGCGACGACCGCGTGCTCGTCCTCGACGATGACGTGGTGCTCGCCGAGTACGTGCACCGGCCCACCGACGTGCAGCTCGAATCGCCGCGCCCGTACCTCAGCCCCATCCGCACCCGGGGTGGCGAGCTCGTCTCGCTCTTCCGCCCGCACGACCACGTGTGGCACAAGGGCATCGCCTGGTCGCTTCCCGTCGTCGGCGACGAGAACTTCTGGGGCGGCCCCACCTTCGTGTCGGGCGAGGGCTACGTGCAGCTGCCGAACAACGGCAGCCAGCTGCACCGCCGGTTCGACGAGCGATCGGATGCCGCGGCCGGCGTCCGGCTCGTCGAACGCCTCGACTGGGTGACCGAGGCCGGCGAGACCCTGTTCGACGAGCGGCGCACGATCGGCGCCTCCGCGCTCGACGGCGATGAGGCGTGGCTGCTTGCCTTCGAGACGCGGATGCACAACGTGTCGGGTCGTGACGTCCCGATCGGGTCGCCGACCACCCGCGGCCGCGAGAACGCGGGCTACGGCGGCCTCTTCTGGCGCGGCCCGCGTTCGTTCACCGGCGGCGACCTGCTCGCGCCCGGCGTGGCGGGCGGCGACGAGCTCCGCGGCATCCGCGCCCCGTGGATGGGCTTCAGCGGACGACACGACGGCAGCGGTGCGGCCTCGACCATCGTGATGGTGGACGACCCGGGCAACGTGCAGCACCCCACCCAGTGGTTCGCCCGCAGCGAGGAGTTCGCCTGCATCTGTCCCGCACCCTTCTTCAGCGAGGAGCACACGGTCGCGGCCGACGACACGCTGGTGCTCCGGTACGGCGTCGTGATCGCCGACGGCGCGAGCGACCCGGCGCGTGCGGCAGGGCTCGCGGCGGCCGGAACCGCCGGGAGC
>NZ_WJSP02000652.1 GCF_009720255.1 Agromyces humi
CGCGCGGCGAGCCGCCTCGCCGCCGAGGCCGTGGGCGAGCTCCTCACCGAGGGCACGCGGCACGAGGTGACGGCATGATCGTGCTCTCGCTGCAGTCGGGCACGTCGGCCGACGGCATCGACGTCGCGGTCGTCGAGGTGGCGGCGCAGGATGCCGGCGAGCGGCCGGCCGTGGGCATGCGGCTGCTGCACGCGGAGACGGTGGCGTGGTCGGCCGAGGCCCGCGACCGCATCCTCGCGGTGTCAGCGGGCGAGCCGCTGTCGGCGGGCGGGTTCTGCGAACTCGACACTCGCCTGGGCCAGGCGTTCGCGGATGCCGCGGTGGCGGGCATGGACGCCACCGGCACGGTGCCCGACCTCGTCGTCTCGCACGGCCAGACCGTCTTCCACTGGGTCGAGCACGGGCACGCCCGCGGCACCCTGCAGCTCGGGGAGCCCGCGTGGATCGCCGAGCGCGTGGGCGCGCCCGTGCTCTCGCATCTGCGTGCCGCGGACATCGCGGCGGGCGGCGAGGGCGCCCCCCTCATGGCCGTCTTCGACGCGGCGTGGCTCGGCGCGGAGGCCGCCGCCAGCGGACGCGCGATCGCCACGGTGAACCTCGGCGGGATCGCGAACGTGCAGCTGGTGCGACCGGCCGGCGACGTGCTGGCCTTCGACACCGGCCCCGGCAACGGCCTCATCGACGCCGTCGTGGTGCGGGCGACCGACGGCGGCCTCGGCTACGACGACGACGGTCGCCTCGCGGCTGCCGGACGGGTCGACGCCGCGCTGCTCGACGAGCTGCTGCGGCATCCGTACCTCTCCGCCCCGACCCCGAAGACCACCGGGCGCGAGACGTTCGACCTGGGTGTCGTCGACCGGGCGGTCGCGGCATCCGGAGCCGAGTCGCTTCGGCTCGAGGACCTCGTCGCGACGCTCACCGAGTTCACCGCGCACACGGTGGTCGACGCGGTCGCGGGCGACGAGGCGGCAGCGGACTCGCCCGCCCTGCTGGTCTGCTCGGGCGGCGGCGCCCTGAATCCCGGGCTCATGGGCCGCATCACCGCGCTCGCCGCCGCCCGCGGCGTCGCCGTCGAGACGAGCGACCGGCGCGGCATCGACCCGTCGTTCAAGGAATCGCTGATGTTCGCGTTCCTCGGCTTCCTGAGCTGCCACGGCG
>NZ_WJSP02000653.1 GCF_009720255.1 Agromyces humi
GCGGGCCTCGCGATCGCCGCGTTCGTCGCGTACGCGAACGCGAGCTCGACGGGGCAGCTCGCCGCACGGTACCCCGAGTCGGGCGGCGCCTACCGGTACGGGCGGGAGCGCCTCGGCGAATGGCCGGGATTCCTGGCGGGCTGGGGCTTCGTCGTCGGCAAGACCGCGAGCTGCGCGGCGATGGCGCTCACGGCCGCCGACTACCTGGTGCCCACCGTGTGGGAGCGACCCGTGGCCGTGGCGGCCGTCCTCGTCCTCGCGGCGGTCAACCTGCTGGGGATCACTCGCACCGCGCGGGCGGCGACGCTCATCGTGACCGTCGTCCTGGCCGTGCTCGCGCTCGTGCTCGTCGCGGGAGCGACCGAGCTGTTCCGCCACGGCATCCCGGTGCAGCAGGACCCGCCAGGCGGACCCGTCCCCGGCTGGTACGGGGTGCTGCAGTCCGCGGGACTCCTCTTCTTCGCGTTCGCCGGCTATGCCCGCATCGCCACGCTCGGGGAGGAGGTGCGCGATCCGGCGCGCACGATCCCGCGGGCCATCGCCCTCGCCCTCGCCCTCGTCGTCGCGATCTACGCCGCCGTCGCGATCGTGCTCCTGCTCACCCTTGGGGCGAGCTACCTGGCGGCCGGCGCGGACGCTCCCCTGACCGACCTCGTCCAGGTCAGCGGCTGGGAGTGGGCGGTGCCGATCGTGCAGGTGGGCGCCGCCGTCGCCGCGCTCGGCGCCCTGCTGGCCCTCATCGCCGGCATCGGCCGCACCATGCTCGCAATGGCGCGCGACCGCGAGCTGCCGGCGCCGCTCGCGGCGGTGCACCCGCGGTCCCACGTGCCGTACGTCGCCGAGATCGCGGTGGCCGTCGCGATCGTCGCACTCGTGCTCGTCGTCGACCTCAGGGGCGCGATCGGGTTCAGCTCGTTCGGCGTGCTCCTGTACTACCTGGTCGCGAACGCCTCGGCGTTCACCCAGCCCGCGTCCGAGCGTCGAATCCCCCGCTGGCTGAACGTGGCGGGGGCGATCGGATGCCTCGTGCTCGTCGTGACGCTGCCGGTCCAGGCCGTGATCGGCGGGCTCGTCGTCTTCGCGGTCGGCGCGGCGTACCGCATCATCGCCTCCGCGGTCGCACGCCGTCGAGGCCGCGCACACCGCGCCGACGGCTG
>NZ_WJSP02000654.1 GCF_009720255.1 Agromyces humi
GCGCTCGAGCGGGCCGAGGTCGTGTTCGTGGCCGCGGCGCTCACCCCCGAGACGCGCGGGATCATCGGCGCACGCGAGCTCGCGCGGATGCCGCAGGGTGCCGTCCTCGTGAACGTGGCACGCGGGGCCGTGGTCGACACCGACGCGCTCGTCGCGGCCCTCGAATCGGGCGCGCTCGGCGGCGCGGGGCTCGACGTCACCGATCCCGAACCGCTGCCCGAGGGGCATCCGCTCTGGACGGCGTCGAACACGATCATCACGCCGCACGTCGCCGACACCGAGGCGATGGTCGTGCCCCTCTTCGCCGAGCGGGTCGGTCGCAACGTCGCAGCATTCCTCGCCCGACGACCGCTCGAGGGCCGGATCGACCCGGTCGCGGGGTACTGACGCCCTGGTCGGTGTCGAGGCGGCCTCGAATTGGGAGACCGGGGTTCCCTTTGCTAGAGTGTCTCTGCTGAACAAGCGATCCTCCATAGCTCAATTGGCAGAGCAATCGGCTGTTAACCGATAGGTTCTTGGTTCGAGTCCAAGTGGGGGAGCAACAAGGGCCGTCCGGTCGAACCGGGCGGCCCTTCGTCGACTCGGGAGGGGTTCGTGCCGGAGTACGAGGCGGTCGCCGATGGCTCGCACGACGAGCCCGCGCGGCGGGTCACCCCAGTGCGGGACGGCGTGGGCGTCGGCCTGGCGACGGCCGCGTACGGCATCTCGTTCGGGGCGCTCGCGGTGGCGTCCGGGCTCGATGTCTGGCAGACCTGCTTCCTCAGCCTGGTGATGTTCACCGGCGGCTCGCAGTTCGCGCTGGTCGGCGTGCTCGCATCGGGCGGGGTCGCCGCGGGCGGCTCCGCCATCGCGGCGGCGGCGCTCCTCGGCATCCGGAACGTCGTCTACGGCATGCGGATGAAGCCGATCGTCGATCGCGGCGGCCTGGCGCAGCGCATCGCTGCGGCGTGGGTCACGATCGACGAGTCGACCGCCGTCGCCCTGGCACAGACGAACGATCGCGCGGCTCGGCTCGGCTTCTGGGCGACCGGACTCGTCATCTTCGTCGGATGGAACCTCACCACGCTCGCCGGCGCGCTCATCGGCGACGCGCTCGGCGACACGGCGGCGTGGGGCCTGGACGCGGCGGCAGCCGCCGCGTTCCTCGGCCTGC
>NZ_WJSP02000655.1 GCF_009720255.1 Agromyces humi
GGCAGGCTCGCGGCATCCGTCACGGCGACCGCGTCGCGCAGCGGGGTGAGCGCCTCGGCGAGTCCCTCCAGCCGCAGCAGGGCGCCGGTCGCCCGTCGTGCGTCGGTCGAGGCGACGATGCGGCCCGACGCGTTCACGAGGGTGCACGGATGCCCCGACTCGCGGATCACCGGCAGCAGCACCTGCTCGAGGCGGGCCACGTACAGGTCCGTGCCGATGAGACCGGCCATCTCTCCGTCGACGCGCACGGGCGTCGTGATCGTCACGGTGTAGTCGTCGGTGCAGAGGTAGTCGACGTAGGGGCCGGTGAGGTGCCGGCTGCCGGTGCGCGCGGGAACGCGCCACCACTCGAGGGTCGTGTAGTCGCGGAACTGCTCGGAGTCGGGGTCGCTCACCGCCTCGAGCCGGCGGAGCTGCGGGTCGGGGCCGGCGCCGAACGTGTTGGAGCCGCTCAGCCACCAGGCCAGGTGCCAGGGCGCGTCCGCGAGGAAGCCGGGTGCGGCGACGAAGCCCGCACCCGTGATGAGGGTGCCGTCGCGTTCGAGCTCCGCGCTCACGAGCGCGGCCACGACAGGATCGAGCGTCGCGGCGGCCGGCTCCGTGGTGCCCGTGAGCGCACCTGCGAGCGGTCCGGAGAGCTCGCGCTCGAGCACGTCGCGCCAGCCGTCGATCATGGCGAAGACGGGGTCGATCGTGGAGGCGATGCGACGTGCGATGTGCTCGGCGGCGACGTCGACGGTGACGCTCATGGCCTCGCTCCTTCCGGTGGTGCGACCGCGGGCGCCTCGTCGGCCGGTGCCTCGCTCAGCGGGCTCGCCTGCTCGAGGCGTACCTTCTCGTCGATGAGCCACTCGACGGCCGAGGCGATGTGCTCGGTGGTCGCGCGTCGTGCACGTTCGGGTTGCACGGTGCGGATCGCCTGGATGACCTCGAGGCGAGCCGTGCGACTGCGGTCACGAGAATCCTGCTCCCTCAGGCACAGCCAGAGCAAGGGCCCGGCCTCGGCCTGCAGTCGCAGCTCCTCGCGCACGAGGCGCGGCGACTGGCTCACCGCGGCGATCTCGAGCTGGAACCGCCCGACCGCGCGGCGCGCGCCGCCCGGGGCCGTCGATCACGGAGGGATCTGCACTGACGACGGGCTCGACGACGAG
>NZ_WJSP02000656.1 GCF_009720255.1 Agromyces humi
CCCGCACGGCGCCCGACGCGGTGGCGCGCGAGCTGGTGCGGCTGGCCGAGCGGGTCGAGCGA
This sequence comes from Agromyces humi, assembly GCF_009720255.1. Classification (GTDB taxonomy): domain Bacteria; phylum Actinomycetota; class Actinomycetes; order Actinomycetales; family Microbacteriaceae; genus Agromyces; species Agromyces humi. The sequence goes on from NZ_WJSP02000656.1 coordinate 63, forward strand.
CGAACGGCGGATGCTGCGCCCGTGCGCTGACACGGCGCATCCGAACCCCGGCCAGGTCAAGGGGGTTGCCCGGCGCATCCGCATGGCCGAACGTGGATGCACCCTGGGGGGCGATGGTCCGACGGAAGGCGGCTGCCGTGCAGGATCGACGCATCACCGACGAACGGCACGGGGCGCGAGCGCCGGGGTACGGGGCATCCGCCCCCGTGCGACGAAGCCGGGCTCCGCGATTCACCTGCAACGTGGTGCCGGGGGTGCATCGGCTCGAGCACGCCTACGTGAACTGCTACCTCCTCGAGCAGGGCGGCGCGCTCACGATCGTCGACACGGCGCATCCGGCGACCTGGCCGGTCATCGGCCACGCCATCCGCGCCCTGGGCCGGGAGCCCGGTGACGTGCGCGCCTGCGTGCTCACCCACGCGCACTTCGACCACCTCGGGTTCGCCCTGCGCGCGCAGCAGGAGTGGGGCGTGCCGATCATCGCGCACCCCGAGGAGGAGTACCTCGCGGCGCATCCGTACCGATACGCCCACGAGAACCCGCGGGCCCTGTACCCGATCGCGCACCCGCGCGCCGTGCCGCCGCTCTTCGCCATGCTGCGCGCCGGGGCGCTGCGGGTGAAAGGCGTGACAGGAATCACGCACCTGGCGGCCGGCGAGGTGCTCGACGTGCCGGGGCGCCCGCGCGTCGTCTTCACGCCCGGACACACCTTCGGGCACTGCGCGCTGTACCTGCCCGACTCCGATGCGGTGCTGAGCGGCGACGCCCTCGTCACGTTCAACCCATACACGGGCGGCGACGGGCCCCAGATCGTGTCGGGCGCCGCGACGGACAGCGAGCAGTCGCTTCACCTCTCCGAAGGTGCCGACGAAGCGGTTGTGATACCCGACCTGCGTGACCAGCCGGAGTTCGGCGGCCTGACGCTCGATGGTGAGGTCTTCCGCGATGCGCACGCCGTGCCCGAGGCGCTCGCCGATCTCCCTGATGGACAGGTGCGTCTGCAGGTACGGCAGCAGCCGGAGCTCAGCGGGCGTGAGCGGCGGGCCGCCGATGGGACCCGGCTGCTCGCCCG
>NZ_WJSP02000657.1 GCF_009720255.1 Agromyces humi
CCCGGCCGGCGCCAAGGGCAGGTCGGCGGGCGGGGCTCAGGCGTCGGCGAGCTCGACGAAGCGGCGCAGCATCCGTTGCGGTTCGGTGACGGATGCCGCGGCCAGCCGCTCGCTCACGGCCCGCAACTCGCTCGCCGGGAAGTACCCGTGGTGGCGGTACACCTGCGCGCGGGCCACGAAGTCGTGCGTCGACACCTCGGGATGGAACTGCGTCGCGTAGACCCGGCGCCCCACCCGGTACACCTGCACCGGGCACGCCGCTGACGAGGCGAGCAGCACGGCGTCGGCGGGCAGCCGCTCGGTCGCCTCCTTGTGGCCCACGAGGGCGTCGAACCGGGCGGGCAGCGCGCCCACGAGCGGGTCGGCGACGCCGTCGGGCGTGAGGCGGATCTCGACGGCGGCGGCTTCCTCGCCGTGCTCGGTGCCGACGACGCCGCCGAGCACCCGGGTCAGCACGCCGATGCCGTAGCAGGTGAAGAGCAGCGGGTGGTCGCGGGCGAGGCAATCCTCGGCGAGGCGTGCGAGGTCGGCCTCGACGCGGCGCTGCACCGGATGCTTCGACGTCTCGGCCGTGGTCACGTTATAGGGACTGCCGCCCACCACGACCCCGGCGACGTCGTCGAGCCGCAGGTCGCCGAGGGGATCGACGTCGAGCCGCAGGTGCTCGAGCCGTCCGGCGTCGAGGCCCATGGCGCGCCGCACGGACTCGTACTCGGGGCCGACGGCCTCGACCTCGGGGCGTGCCGAGAGGAAGAGGAACGGCTTCATCGCGAGCGACCGCCTCGCTTGCGCGTGCTGCGCCCCGAGCGGGACGTCGACGCGCGGAGGCCGGCGCGCGAGGCGCCGCCCGTGCCGCCCGCCTTCCCGCCCTTCGCGCCCTTGCCGCCCTTCGCACCCTTGGCCTTCTCGGCTGCCGCCGCCTTCGCGTTGGCCTTCGCCTTCGCCGTCGCCTTCGCGGGCGCCGCGGCGTCCTCGTCGTCACCCTCGCGCCGAGAGCTCCGGGCGGTGCGCCCACGCACCACGCCGACGAGCTCCTGGATGTCGGCGTCGTCGCGCTCCACGCGCCAGACGAGCGCGATGCGTGTCGGCGCGGCATCCGTCAGCGGCACGGCGACGACGTCGCG
>NZ_WJSP02000658.1 GCF_009720255.1 Agromyces humi
GCCGCAGCACGACGCTGCCGCCCTTGTGCCCGGAATCGACGAGGCGGTACCCCTCGGCGAGCTGCTCGAGGGAGACTTCGCGCTCGATCGGCGGCCGGAGCGCGCCCGCCGCGAGGAGGCCCGCGAGCTGCTCGAGGTCGGGTGCCTTGTCGGCGTCCTTGCGCAGGCCGGTGAACATGATGACGGCGCGGCGCCGCCCGAGCCGCGAGGTGAGCTGCTGCAGCAGGATCGCGAAGGAGGGCACCGTGGTCAGGTACGTTCCTCCGGGCCGCAGCACCCGGCGGGCGCGCCGGAAGGCCGAGGCGGCGACCGCGTCGAACACGACATCGTACGTGTCGGGTCCGTCGAGGGCATCCTCCACGCTGCGATCGACGACGCGATCCGCGCCGAGCGACGCGACGAGGTCGACGTGCGACGCCGACGTCGTCGCGGTCGAGCGGCTCCTGCTGCGGCATCGCCTCGTGACGGTGCTCGGCGCGGGCGGACTCGGCAAGACGCGTCTCGCGCAGGAGGTCGCCGGTCGCGCCGCGGTGCCGCTCGTCGTGGTCGTGGAACTCGCCAGCGTCCGCACCGACGACGACGTGGTGCTCGCCCTTGCATCGACGCTCGGGGTGCGCGAGGCGTCCAGCAACCGCCGCATCGCCGAGGGCGCGCTGGACGTGCGCGACCGCATCCTCGCTCGTCTCGAGGAGGGCCCGGCGCTCCTCGTGCTCGACAACTGCGAGCACGTCATCGACGGTGCGGCGGGATGGGCCGCCGACCTGCTCGCGTCGCTGCCGAGCCTGCGGATCGTCGCGACGAGCCGCAGTCCGCTCACGATCGGCGCCGAACAGGTGTTCCCGCTCGAGCCGCTCGCCTCGGAGTACTCGACGCCGATGAGGTCGGGCGCGTCGATCGCGACATCCGCCCGGTGCTGCTCACGAGCGTGCTGAAGAACACGCAGGACGCGATGGTCGAGATCGTCGGCGCCGTGCAGCGTGGCCCCCCGGCGACCAGGGGGAGAAGATGAACCCCTGGGCGAGCTCGCGGTGAAGCCCGAGGTCGGCCGGTGACCCTCGAACGGCGCGTACAAGCACGGCACGCCGCGAGTCCATCGGCGTGCGCGAAGTCG
>NZ_WJSP02000659.1 GCF_009720255.1 Agromyces humi
CGCGCGGGCCGCGGCTAGTCGACCGGCGCGCAGAAGTGCGCCTGCGGACCTGCGAGCCCGCGCCTCCACGGCCCACGCCGCCCGTTCGGGGGACACCAGTGGACGGACCGCAAACGATTCGGTAACAGTTCACCTCGTTTCGCCCTGTCGTGCGGGGGACGCGTACCCCGAGGACGTATTCTCGGAGTCAATCCTGGGGAGGAGGGGCGCGTGGCACGACGGCACACCTACCGAGCCCACGCGGCGAGCGTCGCGGGCACGGCGGTCATCGAGGAGTTCGCGAACCTGGGGCGCGACGACGTCGCGAGCGTCACGGCGTCGACGACGCCGGTGCTCCGCGTCGAGACCGTCGAGTCGAACACGCTCTCGGGGCCGATCACGGTGCCGATGCCCTCGACCCTCGGTGACACGGGCATCGTGGCGCACCCGATCGCGCTCGGCGGCAGCACCTTCGGCTGGAGCCTCGGCGCCGACGCCGCCCACGCGGTGCTCGACCGCTTCGCCGGCACGGGAGGCGACCTGCTCGACACGGCCGACAGCTACGCGGCGGGGCGCAGCGAGACGATCATCGGCTCCTGGCTGCGTTCGCGGCACACCCGCGATCGCATGCGCGTCATGACGAAGGTCGGGCGTCACCCCGATCACCAGGGGCTCGCCCCGGTCGACATCAGGTCGGCCGTCGAGGCATCCCTGAGCCGGCTCGACACCGATCGCATCGACGTGCTGTTCTTCCACGGCGACGACCCCGAGACGCCCTTGGAGGAGAGCCTCGGGGAGGTCGACGCGCTCATCACCGCGGGCAAGGTGCGCGCCATCGGTGCCTCCGACTTCTCGCCTGAGCGGCTCATCGAGGCCCGTGTCCTCGCGGCCAACGGCCTGCCCCGCTTCGAGCTCCTCACGGCCCGGTACAACCTCATGGAGCGGCGGCCCTTCGAGGGAGCGACCGAGCTCGTCGCCCATGCGCAGGGCCTCGCCGTGCTGCCGTACTTCGCGCTGGCCAACGGATTCCTCGGCGGCCAGGTGCGCCGACGCTCCGAGGTGCGTCGCGACGCGCGCGGCGAACGCGTCGCGCGCCACCTCGGACGACGCGGCCACCGCGTGCTCACCG
>NZ_WJSP02000066.1 GCF_009720255.1 Agromyces humi
CACCGGGCGCGCCGGGACCGGGTGTGCCACCCGGCGGCCGGGTCGCTCAGAGCGCGCCGTAGGGCGGGTCCTGGTACGCCTCGTCCTCGTCGGTGCCGACGGCGCCGGCGGCGTCATCCGGCTCGCCGCCCACGTCGATCTGCGACCAGGTGACCGGCATGCCCGGGGAGAAGAGGATGTCGATGCCGGGACCGCCGCGCAGGGGCGGCACGTTCACGTAGCCGCCGCCCGCCTGGATCGCCTTCAGGATCTCGGCGCGCAGCGCATCGATGGGCTCGGGCAGGAAGTAGTCCCGGCCGTCGACTGTCAGGCGGTGGATCTTCACACCGCACCTCCGTTCTCTCGTGTGGTCATCGGACGCTCGTCGTTCATTCGGGCACCCCGGCCCCGGCTGCCGCCTCGGGGATCGGATGCAGCCCGGCGGGGCTGTTCGCGCCGTCGATCATCAGCTCCAGCCATGCCCGGTTGAGCTTCGGCGGCCGGTTGCCGTTGTACTTGAAGTGCACGGGGACGTACGCGCTGATCCAGATCGAGCTGCGCCCGCTGCCGCGTTCGACCCCATGATTCCAGGTGAGCATGAACTGCTCGCCGCGTCGCAGCTTGGTGGCCACGACGAACTGCAGGTGGGCGAGCACGCGGTCCTCGATCTCGAACTCCGAGATGCGCGCTCCGCCGTAGATCAACTGGCCCATGGCATTCCTCCTCGTGCACTGGTGGTGCTGCGGCATCCGTTCACGACGCGGCCTCGGGCTCGGGCACTGGCCGCAGCCCGCCGGCCGAGTTCGCCGACTTCGTCAGCAGCTCCAGCCAGCGCGGGTTGAGCTCGGACGGATCACCGGGCTCGTCGAACTGGAACGCCATCGGCACGGTGGGGCTGCACCACACGGACGTGCGCTTCGCCGGCGGCGCCTCGTCGCCGAACGTGAAGGCGAAGTGCTCGCCGCGACGCAGCTTCGACCAGATCACCACCTGCAGGTGGGTGAGCGTGCGATCGTCGAACTCCGCGGTGATGGTGGAGTCGTATCTCAGTGTTCCCATGAAGCCTCCGCTCGGGGGTCGTGTGCAAGGTCAGTGGAGTCCGTCTCGCCGGCCATCACGATCGTGACGCGGTCGCGCCCGGCATCCTTCGAGGCGTACATGGCCTCATCGGCGGTGCGGAGGAGGAAGTCGGGCGTGGGCTCGGCGCGCTCGCCAGGCTCCCACACCGCCACCCCGATGCTGGCGGCGACATCGTAGCGCGGCGGCACGCTGTCGAGCGGCCGCCCGACCGCCTCGCGGAATCGCTCGGCGATGGTCGCGCTCGCTTCGGCTGCCGCATCCTCGCAGACGACGACGAACTCGTCGCCGCCGTACCGGGCGACCGAGTCGCCCGCGCGCGCCACCGACCGCAGCCGCGCGGCGACCTCGACGAGGACGTCGTCGCCGACCCGGTGGCCCAGGCTGTCGTTGATCGCCTTGAAGCCGTCGAGGTCCACGAAGACGACCGACAGCGGGCGGCGGCTGCGGGTGGCTGCCGAGATGGCGGCCTCGAGCTGCTCCTCGAGGAGCTTGCGGTTGGCGAGGCCGGTGAGCTGGTCGTGCAGGGCGCGGTGGGCGAGCTCCTCCTGCAGGCGGACCCGGCGCAGCACCTGTCCGGCCTGCCGCGCCAGCGCGGCCTGGATCTCGCGGCTCTCGGCATCGAAGCTGCGGTCCCGTCCGAAGAGTGAGATCACGACGCCGGCCGCGCGTTCGTCGGTGCGGAGGGGGATGATGCTGACGGCGGCGAGGCGGTGCCGGTGCAGGGCGTCGTCGAGCCCGGGCATGATCGCGGCCGCCTGCGCGAGGCTCGAGAGGGTGATGATCTCACCGCTGGCGATCGCCTGCTCGGCGAGCGCCTCGAGGCCCTCCGGCAGCAGCGCCATGGTGATGTCGTCGCCCTCGACGAGTTCGAGGGGACCGGACCCGTCGGCAAGCAGCACGGCGGCGCTCGACGCGCGGAGGGCCGATCCGGCGCTCGCGAGGAGGGCCGCGGCGAGTTCCTGGGCGGTCGTGGCGAGGCCGAAGGCGCTCGAGGCGTCCTGCAGCACGCGGACGCGCGCCTCGGATGCCTCCGCATCCCGACGGGCGAGCAGCAGCTGGCGCTCGTAGTCCTGGCGCTCGGTCGCGTCGAAGACCGCAGTACGGATCGCGCGGGGCGCGCCATCGGCATCCGTCACCATCACGGCGTTGACGAGGATCGGCAGCTCGCGCTCGTCGGCGCAGCGGACGGCGAGGGACACCTCCCGCACCTCGCCGGCGAGGCTCAGCACCATGGCGTAGCGGGTCTCGTAGAAGAGCTGCCCGGGCGAGGTGAGGAGTTCGACGAAGGGGGAGCCGAGCAGCGCCTCCCGGTGATGGCCGGTCCATCGTTCGAACGTGCGGTTGACGCGGGTGATGATGCCGTCGGGGGTGGTTTCGAGGTAGCCGCACGGCGCGTCCTCGAACAGCTCGAGGTACGGGTCGTCGGTGCCGGCCGGTGCGCCGTCGTGGGCGTCCCGGTCGTTGCGCTCCCGGTCGAGGGGCGCGGCGCCGGAGATCGTCACGGCAGGAACGACCTGATCTCGCGCACCAGTTCGTCGGGCGCCGACAGGTTCGGGCAGTGACCGGTCGCGGCCAGCTGCACGAACCGGCTCGTCGGGATCTGCTCGTGCACGTATCGCCCGACGGACTCTGGGGCGATCACGTCGTCGGAGCACTGCAGCACGAGGGTCGGCGTGCGCACGGCGCTGAGGTCGCGTCGGTTGTCGGAGAGGAACGTCACGCGAGCGAAGTGGCGGGCGATCTCGGGATCCACCGCGCAGAAGCTCTCGGTGAGCTGCCGCCCGAGCTCGGGTCGTTCGGCATTGCCCATGATCGCGGGCGCCATGTCGGTCGACCAGCCGAGGTAGTTCGCGTCGAGCGCGTCGAGCAGTCCGTCGATGTCGGCGCGTGCGAAACCGCCGCGGTAATCCTCGTCATCGAGGTAGCGGGCCGAAGGCCCCACGAGCACCAGCTCACCGAATCGTGAGGCGTCCGTGGTCTCGGCGAGGACGCCGATGGTGGCTGCGACGGAGTGGCCCACGTAGACGACATCGTGCAGGTCGAGGGCCTCGAGCACCTCGAGCACGTCGTCGGCGTAGCCGTGCAGCGAGTCGTACTTCGCCGGATCGTAGGCGTCGCGATCGGAGCCCCCCGCGCCCACGAGGTCGAGGAGCACGACCCGGTGATCCGCCTCGAACTGCGGCGCCACCGACCGCCACATCGCCTGGCTGCAGCCGAAGCCGTGCACGAAGACGATGGGCCGCCCGGCCGGGTCTCCGGAGACCGTGACGTTGTTCCGTCGGAGCGCGTCGGTGTGGGCGCGGGGGGCCGTGAAGGTCATAGGGTCCTGCCGGGGGGTCTGAGGTGTGGCCCCGGCGAACCGGGCGCGGAGTGGGGGCTCTCCATCCCTTCCGACACTACCCGCGGGCTGTTCGGAGCAGAGGGTCGCGACGACAATGTCAAGGGGGCTTGACCCGCTCGCATTCGTCCACTATGCAACCATCGCCGTCACGGCGCTTCGTGCCGTCGCGAACGTCCGCCCTCCGCGGGTTCCGCCGAGCGAGCCGTCGTGTCAGGCTGGAGACGTGACCGCGACCCTCGAGCACCCCGACACCGACACCTCCGCCGACGCGGCGACGGTCGTCGTGGCCGACGTGCCCTGGCGAACGATCGTGTGGGACGACCCGGTGAACCTCATGACGTACGTGAGCTACGTGTTCCGCAGCTACTTCGGGTACCCGCGGGATGAGGCCGAGCGGTTGATGCTGCAGGTGCACCACGAGGGCCGCGCGGTCGTGGCGACCGGCAACCGCGAGGCCATGGAGCGGCACGCGCAGGCGATGCACGCGTACGGCCTGCAGGCCACGGTCTCGAGGGCAGAGGCGTGATCGTCGCCGGGCGAAGCGGCGGCGAGGGCGTGCGCATCGTGCTCGAGGCCGAGGAGGCGATGCTCCTGTCCGAGCTCGCCGACCAGGTCGACTCGGTGCTGCTGCTCGGCGAGGCCGACGACCCGGCGCTCGGGCGGCTGCTGCCCAACGCCTACCCCGATGACGCGTCGTCGTCGCGCGAGTTCGCCCGCTACACGCGTGACAGCCTCGTCGACGGCAAGAGGCAGGCCGCGCAGCGGGTGCGCGACGCGACCGCGGTGGAGGACGGCGACGACACCGTCGTGCAGATCGAGCTCGACCAGTCCGAGGCGTGGGGCTGGCTGACGTTCCTCACCGACCTGCGACTCATCCTCGCCGAACGGGTCGGCGTGGTCGAGGAGGGCGAGGACGGCGCCGACGAGACGCGCGACGACTACCTCCGCGCGGCCTACGAGTGGGCCGGCTTCGTGCAGGGCTCGATGCTCGAGGTGCTCGACCCGATCGACTCCTGAGCTCCGATCGGCGGCAGCCGCGGCATCCGCCATGGACACCCGACGCCCCGGACTGGCAGTGTGGTGCCAGGCGCGGCCGTCCCCCAGGCGGCCGCACGAGCGAACGGGGTGCTTCGTGGCCGAATCGTCGTCGATCTCCCGGGTGCTGCGGCACCCGGCTGCCAGTGCCGAGTCACTCGAGTCGATCGCGCTCCTGCTCGGGGCGGCCTTCTTCGTCGTGGGGGGTGCGATCTCCTTCGTCGTGTTCTGGGGACGCGATCTCCCGATCTCGGGCCCGGGGTCCCTCGGGGAGTACGTGGGCATCGGCGGGGCGGTGACGGCGCTCATCGCGTTCATCCTCGGGCGAGTCCTGATGGGCAGGCACCGCCACCCCGCGGTCCTGCACAACGCGTCGCCCGGCCTCGACATGCCGGGCGCGCGGCTGCACTGGTTCGATGTCGCGGCGCTCGCCGTGGCGCACGGCGCGATCGCACTGCTCGGCTGGATCGGCCTGGCCAACCTGCTCGAACGGAGCTTCGTGGGCGCCGTCGTGTTCCCGCTCGCCGGTGCCATCCTCGCCGGCGTCGCGTTCGCGGTCACCTCCTACGTGTCGTTCCTCTCCTCCGTGCACCTGACGCCGATGCTGCTCTCGCTCGTGCTCGCGACATTCCTGGTGGTGGGCGCGCTCGCCGCCATGCTCAGCGCGAGCGACCCCCAGTGGTGGAAGATGAACCTCAGTGCCCTCGGCATGAGCGACGAGGCATCCGCACTGGCCTTCAACGTCACCCTCATCGTCGCCGGCGCCATGGTCACGATCATCGCGCGCTACGCCACGGCCTCGCTGCCCACCAGGACGCGGCAGGAGCTGCGTGGCCGCAACCTGTTGCGACTGGGCCTCATCCTCATCGGCATCTTCCTGGCCTGTGTCGGCATCTTCCCGGTCGACGAGTTCTTCGCGGTGCACAACACGGTCGCCACCGGGATGGCGGTCATCTTCGCCGGGCTCGTCGTGGGACTGCGCTGGCTGGTGCCCGCGATGCCGAGGGTCTTCGTGCTGCTCGGCTACGTCTTCGTCGGCGTGATCGTGCTGCTCGCGATCTTCTTCGCCGTGGGGTACTACAACCTGACGGCCGTCGAGCTCGTCGCCGGCGTGCTGATCTTCAGCTGGATCATCGTGTTCCTCCGCAGTGCGGGCAGCATGCAGGTGCACGGCTCGCCGGCCGCGATGGCGGCTGAGGGCGCCGCCGTCACTGCCGCAGACATGCGGACGGGGCCGGATGCCTCGGCATCCGACCCCGTTCCGGTCTCGAGCTAGGCGACTACGCCGCGTGGGCGAGCGCCTTGGCCTTCAGCTGGTCGTACTCGGCCTGGCTGATCGTGCCGGCGTCGAGCAGGGCCTTGGCCTTGGCGATCTCGTCGGACGGGCTCGCGCCGGTGGCGGCCGTCTGGCGGATGTAGGCGTCGGTGGCGGCCTGGTACTGCTTGGCCTCCTGCTGGGAACGCTCCGCCATGCCCTTGCCGCGCGCGATCAGGTAGACCAGTGCGGTGAGGAAGGGCAGGAAGATCAGGAAGATCACCCACACCGCCTTCCACCAGCCGTTCAGCGTGTGGTCACGGAAGAGGTCGCCGATGATCGCGAACAGCGCCATGAGGTAGGCGATGAAGACGAACGCCCACAGGAACCACCAGATGACGTCTCCGAAACTGTTCCAGAAATTCATTCGCAGCCTTTCGATGTGCTCGAGCGCCCCCCAGTGAGCGCTGCTGAGGTGAACCTACCGCGTGGCGCGAGGGGTCGTCCACCGATGCCCGGCGCTACGCTCATCGCGGGGGAGTCGTGGGCGGCGGGACTCCGGTCGACCGCCCACGCGCCGCACCACACGGGGAGGAGCTCACGATGAGCCTCGCGCGTACGCCGACCGACGGAGGAGCCTCTCCGCGCCAGCTGCTGGTCCTCGCGATCCCCGCGATCGTGCTCGGCGCCTTCGCGGCGCTGCTCCTCTGGGCCCTCGAGAAGCTGGCCGACCTGCTGAGCGACGTGCTGTGGACCAACCTCCCCGATGCGCTCGGCGTCGACCCGAACGGGTGGTGGATCGTGCTGATCCTCACCCTCACGGGCCTCGCGGTCGGCATCGGGCTCCGGTACCTCCCCGGCCACGGCGGTCCCGACTCGGCGACGACCGAGCTCATCTCGCCGCCGCTGAAACTGCGGGTGCTCCCCGGCCTCGCCGTGGTGACGGTGCTGAGCCTCGCCGGCGGTGTGAGCCTCGGTCCCGAGAACCCCATCATCGCCATCAACGTCGCCATCACCGTGGCCCTGCTGGGCCGGCTGCTGCCGCAGGTCCCCGCGCAGATCTCGGTGCTGATCGCCGGCGCGGCGACGGTGGGCGCCCTGTTCGGCACCCCCGTGGCAGCCGCGCTGCTCTTCACGGGGATCGTCGCCGCCGCGAAGGGCGGCGGGTCGTTGTGGGACCGGCTGTTCCTCCCGGTCGCCGCGGCCGGCGCCGGCGCCATCACGATGCACCTGCTCGGGCAGCCGCCGATGTCGTTCGACCTGCCGCCCTACGGCAGCCCGCAGGCGATCGACCTGCTCACCGGTTCCCTCGTCGCATGCGGGGCGGTGGTCATCAGCCTCGCCGCGCTCGTGGCGTTCCCGATCTTCTGGCGCGGGCTCCATGCCCTGCGGCATCCGATCCTCATCCCGCTCGTGGGCGGGTTCCTCCTCGGCATCCTCGGCCTCATCGGCGGTCCCATCACGATGTTCAAGGGCCTCACCCAGATGGGCGAGCTCCTCGAGAACGAGGCCGACTACGACGGCACGCAGCTCGCCGTGATCGCCGGCATCAAGATCCTGGCCCTGCTGGTCGCGGCGAGCTCGCTGTTCCGCGGGGGGCGCATCTTCCCCGCCGCGTTCATCGGGGTGGCCCTCGGCCTGCTGGGGCACGTGCTGATCCCGAGCATGCCGCTCGGGCTCGCCGTCGCGTGCGGCATCGTGGGCGTGGTCCTCGTCATCGGCCGCGACGGGTGGCTGGCGCTGTTCCTCGGCGTCGCGATCCCCACCGACATCACGCTGCTGCCCGTGCTCTGCGTCATCATCCTCCCGGCGTGGCTGCTGGTGTCCCGTGCGCCCGAGTTCCGCATCGTGCCTCCCGAGGCGACCGAGCCCGCGCCAGCGCCCGCGCCCTCGCCTGTGCCCGCTCCGGCACCGAGCAGCCCCGACTCCAGCGGCCGCTAGATGGCCGGCCCCGAGCGAGCGACCGTGCCGCGACCGCTGGCGGGGCTGACCCGCCGCAACGTCGTGCGCGAGCTCCTCGCGGGCATCACGCTGCTCGCCATCGCGATCCCGCTGAACATCGGCTACGCGCAGATCGCCGGCCTGCCGCCCACCGCCGGCCTCTACGCGCTCGTCGTGCCCTCGGTCCTGTACGCGCTGACCGTGTCGTCGCGGCAGCTGGTGGCGTCACCGGATGCCGCGGCCGCCGCGCTCGTCGCCTCCTCGATCGGGGGGCTGGCGATGGCCGGCAGCGCCGACTACCTCACGCTGGCGCTCGCGCAGGCGATCCTCGGCGGCATCCTGTTCCTGCTGCTCGCCGTGTTCAAGCTCGGATTCCTCGCGAACTTCCTGTCGAAGCCGATCCTCGTCGGATTCGTCGGCGGTCTCGCGTTCGACATCCTGGTGGCCCAGGTGGCGAAGATGCTCGGGGTCGAGATCGACTCGGGCGGCGAGTTCATCGACAAGGTCATGGGCCTGTTCACGGGCCTCGACACGGTGAACTGGTGGTCGGTGGTCATTTCCGCCATGGCGCTGGCGATCCTCCTGGTCGGACGGCGGGTCGCCCGCGCGGTGCCCTGGGCGCTCGTCGTGCTGGTGCTCGCGACCATCGGCGTGGTCCTCGCCGACCTCGACGAGGCGGGGGTCGCAGTGCTCGGTCCCGTCGAGGCGGGACCGCCCGCGCTGACCTGGCCCGTGATCGACTGGACGACGTGGTTGGTGCTGGTGCCGTCGGCCATGGCGCTGACGCTCGTCACCACCGCGGAGGGGCTGCTCGTCTCACGCTCGTACGGCGAGAAGCACGACTACCCGACCCGCCCGAACCGCGACCTGTTCGCCTTCGGCCTCGGCAACATCGCCGCCGGCGCGACCGGCGGGTTCACGGTCGGCTCGTCGACGTCGCGCACGGCCGCGATGGACCAGGCCGGCTCCCGCACCCAGCTCCCGTCGCTCGTGACGGCGCTCGGCACCCTGCTGCTCCTGGTGTTCGGCACCGGCCTGCTCGAGGACATCCCCTCGCCGGCGATCGGTGCCATCGTCGCCGTCGCGATCGTGCCGCTGCTCGGCATCCGCGAGTTCCGTGCGCTCTGGCGGGCCGACCGCTTCGAGTTCCTCGTCGGTGTCGCCTGCTTCCTCGTCACCCTCTTCATCGGCTCGATCCCCGGCATCCTCGTCGCCTTCGTGCTCGCGCTCGTCAACCTCGCCAAGCGGGCGGCGAACCCGGCGATCGATGTGCTCGCCGGGAGTGGAGAGCCCACGCAGTCGCTGCTCCAGGAGGCGCCCGAGGGCAGCGTCACGGCTCCGGGCGTGATCGTCGTGCGCCTCGCCGCGCCCCTGTTCTTCGCGAACGGCTCGGTGTTCGGGGACGCGGTGAAGCGTGCGGTGACGGCCGCGCCCGCGGCATCCGTGCACCACCTCGTCGTCGACATGGAGGCGGTGACCGACGTCGACGTCACGGGCGCCGAGAGCTTCGAAGCCCTGCAGGGGTGGCTGGCGGAACGCGGCATCGTGCTCGCCTTCAGCCGGGTGCGGCCCGACGCCCGTGCCCGCCTGGTGCACCTCGGCCTGCTGGGCGACCACGAGGTGTACGACACCAACCGGGCCGCGCTCGCCGCGCTCGCCGCACGTCCGAACCGACACGACGCCGACCGACGCTGACCGACGCTGACACGACGCGGCACCCGCCGCATGGAAGGGGGACCTGATGGGCCCGATCATCGGCGATATCCTGCCGCTCGCACTCGGCATCGCGATCAGCCCGATCCCGATCATCGCCGCGATCCTGATGCTGCTGTCGCCGAAGGCGAAGGGCACGAGCGTCGGCTTCCTCATCGGCTGGGTGCTCGGCATCGTCGTCGCCGTCGTGCTGTTCACGCTGCTCGCCTCGGTGATCCCGGAGGACGATCCGGATGCCTCGAAGCCGGTCTCGGGCGTGATCAAGATCGTGCTGGGTGTCGCCCTGCTGTTCCTCGCCCTGCGGCAGTGGCGCAGCCGCCCGAAGCCCGGTGAGGAGGCCGCGCTGCCGAAGTGGATGGCGGCCATCGACCAGATGACGGCCGGCCGCGGCCTCGTGCTCGGATTCCTGCTGTCGGCGGTGAACCCGAAGAACCTGCTCATGGCGGTCGCCGCGGGCGTGATCATCGGCACGGCCGGCCTCGCCGTCGGCGAGGCGGCGGTCGTCATCCTCGTGTTCGTGCTCATCGCGGCGTGCTCGGTGGCCATCCCCGTCATCGCCTACCTCGTCGCGTCGAACCGCATGGCCGGCCCGCTGGAGGCCCTGCGCGGCTGGCTCGTGCAGAACAACGCGACCGTCATGGCCGTGCTGTTGCTCGTCATCGGCGTGGTCGTGATCGGCAAGGGCATCGGGAGCTTCTGAGCATGGCCGACGAGGCGACACCTCCCGGACTCGCCCGCGGCACCCGGCTGCTGCTCACCGTCGCCGCCGCGGTCGTCGTCTTCGTGGGCATCTGGTTCGCCCGCGACCTCCTCGTTCCCGTCGCGGTCGCGGCCGTGGTCGTGATCATCGCCCACCCGGTGCGCCGCCCGCTCGAGCGACGGGGCTGGCCGAGCTGGCTGGCGACGACCGTCGTCATCCTGGTCGGGTATGCGATCCTCGCCGTGCTCGGGCTGCTGCTCGTCGTGGCATCCGCCCAGTTCGTCGCCATGCTGCCCGAGTACGCCGACGAGTTGCAGGCGACCGCGCAGGGCATCCTCGGCTGGCTGGAATCGCTGGGGTTCTCGAGCGACGCGGCCGGGTCGGCAGCGAGGGCGATCGATCCCGAGCAGCTGCTGTCGGTGGCGACGGGTGTGGCCGATGCGGTGCTCGGCGCCGCCACGGCGTTCTTCTTCGTGCTCGCCTACGTGCTCTTCATGGCGGCGGATGCCTCGCGCTTCTCCCGAGGCGGGACGCACGTGTTCGGTGGCGCCCTGGCCGACGCGATCGGCGCCCGCTACTTCTCGGGCGTGCGCCGCTACTACGTGGTGAACGCCTCGTTCGGAGCGGTCGTCGCGGTGCTCGACGGCCTGCTGCTGTGGGCGCTCGGCATTCCCGCGCCGATCACGTGGGCGATCCTCGCGTTCGTCACGAACTTCATCCCGAACATCGGGTTCGTGATCGGCCTCATCCCGCCGGCGGTGCTGGCCCTCGTCGTCGGCGGCTGGCCGCTCGCGATCACCGTGGTGCTGGCATACTCGCTCATCAACGTGATCCTGCAGGAGTTCGTGCAGCCGAAGTTCGTCAGCGACGCCGTCGGCCTCACCCTCACGATCACGTTCGTCTCGGTCGTGTTCTGGACGCTCGTGCTCGGGCCGATGGGCGCCCTGCTCTGCATCCCGCTGACGCTGCTGGTGCGGGCGCTGCTCCTCGAGCCCGATCCGCGCGCGGGCACGTTGCGGCACCTCATCGGCGACCCGCAGGCGCCGTAGAAGGCGCGAGAACCGGGCAATCCGGATGTTCGCCGAGGATTCGCGAGCGATGCTGGCGCCGCCTTCGAGGCCCGGGCTAGTCTGCAATCACACCGATCAAGGGGGACCACATGGCGGAGTTCGAATACGGCCCGGTCGAGCTGTATCTCGTCGGATTCGAGGGGGACCGTCCTGACGACGCCACCCTCGACGCGATCCGGGAACTGGTCGAGGGCGGCGAGATCCGCCTCATCGACCTGCTCGTGATCTCGCGCGAAGACGACGGCTCCGTCGTGATCACCGACTACGAGGAGATCAGCGACGAGTACGGGTTCGGCGACATCGAACTCGCGGCCATCGGACTCGTCGCCGAGGAGGACGCGCAGGAGTTCGCGCAGGGAATCCCGCCGGGCACGTCGGGCGCGCTGTTCGCGATCGAGCTCCTGTGGGCGAAGAAGCTCGCGTCGAAGTTCGCCGCCTCCGGCGGCATCGTCCTGCAGACCGAGCGCATCCCCGCGCCCGTCGTGAACGCCGCGCTGGCCGAGGCGGAGGAGGAGTAGGCATGCCGTTCCGGAGAGTGGGTCGCCCCGGGCTCGTCGGGCTCGCCGCGCGCACCGCCGTCGTCGCCGGCACCGCCACCGCCGTGAGCGGTGGCATACAGCGTCACCAGATGAACAAGCAGCAGGACGCGTACGAGCAGCAGCAGTACGAGGCCCAACAGCAGCAGGCGCAG
Source organism: Agromyces humi (assembly GCF_009720255.1). Classification (GTDB taxonomy): domain Bacteria; phylum Actinomycetota; class Actinomycetes; order Actinomycetales; family Microbacteriaceae; genus Agromyces; species Agromyces humi. The sequence goes on from NZ_WJSP02000066.1 coordinate 11,806, forward strand.
ATGCAGGCCGCGGCCCAGCAGGCCGTCGCGCAGCAGCAGGCGGCCATGGGCTATGCGGCCCAGCCGGCTGCGCCCGCGCCGGCCGCGGCGGGCGGCACCGACCTCGTCGGCGAGCTGCAGAAGCTGGGCGCGCTGCGCGACCAGGGCATCCTCAGCGACGCCGAGTTCGCCGCGGCCAAGGCGAAGCTGCTCGGGTGACCGTCGCGCTTCGAGCGGTCGCCACGGCAGTGCCGCCGACGGTGCTCGTGCAGGAGCAGGTGCGCGATGTCTTCGCCGCCCAGCCCGGCCTCAACCGGCTGGCGCAGCGCATCGTCGCCACCTCGTTCAACGTGTCGGGCATCGAGACGCGCCACACGGTGCTCGACGAGCTCAGCTGGGACGCTCGCGTCGAGGAACCCGTGTTCTTCGACAACGCCAGCGGCGAGCTCCTCATGCCCGGCACGAAGGTGCGCAACGACATCTACGCCGCCGAGGCGACCAAGCTCTACGTGCAGGCCGCGCGGGCGGCGATCGATGGATGCCCCGGCATCGAGGCATCCGACATCACCCATGTGGTCACCGTGTCGTGCACCGGTTTCTACGCCCCCGGTCCCGACTTCATGCTGGTGCGCGAACTGGGCCTCGGCCCGGCCGTGCAGCGCTACCACCTGGGGTTCATGGGGTGCTACGCCGCCATGCCCGCGCTCCGCACCGCGAAGCAGTTCTGCGAAGCGGATGCCGCGGCGGTCGTGCTCGTGGTCTCGGCCGAGCTGTGCACGCTGCACCTGCGCACCTCGAACGACCCCGACACCATCGTGGCGTCGTCGCTCTTCGCCGACGGCGCGGCGGCCGGGATCGTGACGGCCAGGCCGCTGGCCGAGGGCGAGCGGGCGTTCGACCTCGACCGCTTCGAGACCCGCATCACGCCGAACGGCGAGGACGACATGGCGTGGAAGATCGGCGACCACGGCTTCGAGATGGTGCTCTCGAACGCGGTGCCGACGATCATCGACGACCACATCACGGGCGCCATCGAGCCACTGCTCGACCATGACTCCGCGCTCGCCGAGGCGCTGGCCTCGGACGCCGCGAGCGGGGCGATCGAGCATTGGGCGATCCATCCCGGCGGGCGGAGCATCCTCGACAAGGTGGAGTCGCGGTTGGGGCTCAGCGAGGCGCAGCTGGTGCCCGCACGTGAGACGCTGCGCGACTTCGGCAACATGTCGAGCGCGACCGTGCTGTTCGTGCTGCGCAACATCCTCGACTCGGATGCCGCCGACGACGGCGACCGCGTCGTCGCCATGGCATTCGGCCCCGGCCTCACGGTCGAGTCGGCGCTCATGACGGTGCGCGCCTGATCGATGGGCACCTGACCCGATGAGCACCGTGCCCGGGTTCTTCGACCGGGGGTTCCTGCGGCATCGGGACGAGACCGCGACCGAGCTGATGGACGACCCCGACGGCGACGTGGCGACGCTCGCCCGCACCTACGAGCGCTTCCGGCTCGTGAACGCGGTCGTGTCGAACCAGCGGGCGGTGTACCGGCGCTGGGTGCGGCCGTGCCTCTCGCCGACCGAGACGCGTCGCGTGCTCGACGTCGGCACGGGCGGCGCCGACCTGCCCCAGGCGTTGCTGCGGTGGGCTCGCGCCGACGGGCTGCGGCTCGAGGTGACCGCCATCGACCCCGACGCCCGAGCGCTCGACTGGGCGCTCGCCCAGCCCGCGGAACCGGGGCTCGTGCTGCGGCGGGTGTCGAGCTCGGAGCTCGCCGACGCGGGCGAGCGGTTCGAGGTGGTCACGTCGAACCACGTGCTGCACCATCTCGACGGGCATCAGTTCGGCGCGCTCCTCGCCGACTCGGAGCGGCTCGCGTCGGGCGGCGGCGTCGCCGTGCACGCCGACATCGAGCGCACACGCTACGGGTACGCCGGGTTCGCGCTCGGCACCCTGCCGTTCTCGCGCAACCTGCTCGCCGGCTCGTACATCCGTGCCGACGGGCTCACGTCGATCCGGCGCCCTGCTCTTCGCGCTCGCCCTGTTCCTCGTCGCCGCGCTCACGACGAGCCAGTCGAGCGCCACCAACGCGATCGTGCCGATCGGCATCACGATCGGCCTCCCCGCGTCGCTCCTCGTCGGC
>NZ_WJSP02000660.1 GCF_009720255.1 Agromyces humi
GCGGTCCAGATGCGCTCCGCGGCGGTGGCGACGTGGAGAGCAACCTGTCGGCGGTGCTCGGTCAGCGAATGACGGAACAGGTCTTGGTATGCCGGGGTGGGCTGGTACTCGATCGGCAGCGCCTCGGCGTAGTGCATTCCGCCGTTCTGCACTGCTTCCTCACGGTCCTCAGCGCTGACCTCGAGCGCGACGTCGGAGAGGTCCTTCAGGAGCCAGGTGACGTCCTCGGTCGGGTAGCTGCCGAACTCCGGTCCGCGGAGCGGCTCCGAGGCTGCCGGCATGGTCTGGGCTTCGATGATGTGGATCCTGTCTGTGCGCATGCTGAGCTGGGAAAGAAGGCTGTTCGCCGTCGCGGTGAGGGAGTCGGTCGCGGCGGGACCGCCGGTGATGATGACGACGGCGTCGTACTGAACGCCGACGTTGTAGAGGAACCTCGCTGACGTGTCACCGTCTGCCTGTGGGACCTGGTAGCTGATGACGTCCCGAATGCCGTAGTCGGGGTGGTCGTACGCGAGCGCCGGTGACCGGGTCGTCGCTCCGAAATGGACCAGCCCGCGGTGCGCCTGCTCGAGGTGGACGGCGGTGCGGAGCGGCACGTACATGTCCTCCTCGATCCCGAGCACGAGGGTGGAGCCGGTCAGGACCGGAGCGATCAGCGAGGCGATCTCCGAAGCGGCGTTGTCGAGGACGCGAAGGTCGGCGACCCCGTCGCGGGGGTGCGCGGTCGAGTTACGGTGTCCACGGACCACCACCGACGCCGGGGTGATCCGCTGCGCTGCGGGTGCGGCGAGGTCCGCTTCGATCTCCGCGATGACCTGCTGGGCTTCGGCGACCGCATCCAGCGGGATGGTCAGCTCGCCGCTGAACAACGACACCACCGACAGGTCGATTCCGAGTTCGTCGGCGAAGTGGGCGAGCTCGGTGCGGGATCTGGCGTCTCGGAGGTCCGCGAGCGTCGCGATGACGTATCGGCTGCGCGGGGTGAGGGTGTTCAGCATCCGGATGGTGTTCCGGGCGGTCTTCCCCGTGGTCAGTTCGTCGTCGACGAGGACCACGGTCTTGGATCGGTCGTCGAGCGCTCCACGGTCAGCCGGGGTGAGGTAGTGG
>NZ_WJSP02000661.1 GCF_009720255.1 Agromyces humi
CCGAGATCCTCGACGAGGCCGGCAACTTCATGGCCGAGGTCGTGGCACCCACCAACCGTGCCGGCGACCTCGAGGGAGCGCGGCTGAACCCCGACGGCACCGTCAGCACGGCGACCGGGTTCAAGGAGGCGTACGCCGCCTACGTCGACGCCGGCTGGGGCTCCGTGCCGTTGCCCGAGGAGTTCGGCGGCGGCGGATTCCCGCGCACGGTCGGGCTCGCCCTCCAGGAGCTCATGACGACCGCCAACATGGCGTTCGCGCTTGCGCCGCTGCTCACGCAGGGCGCGATCGAGGCGCTCCTCCACTACGGCAGCGACGAGCAGAAGCAGCAGTGGCTGCCGAAGATGGTCAGCGGCGAGTGGGCCGGCACCATGAATCTCACCGAGCCGCACGCCGGCTCCGACGTCGGCGCCCTCACGACGAAGGCGGTGAAGCGCGCTGACGGCAGCTACGGCATCACCGGCCAGAAGATCTTCATCACCTTCGGCGACCACGACCTCAGCGAGCAGATCGTGCACCTCGTGCTCGCTCGCACCCCCGACGCGCCCGCAGGCACGAAGGGCATCTCGATCTTCATCGTGCCGAAGTTCCTCATGAACGACGACGGCTCGCTCGGCGAGCGCAACGGGGTGCACACCGTCGGCGTCGAGCACAAGATGGGCATCCACGGTTCGCCCACCTGCGTGCTCTCGTACGAGGACGCGACCGGTTACCTCGTCGGTGAAGAGAACTTCGGCATGCGCATCATGTTCGTCATGATGAACAGCGCCCGCCTCTCGGTCGGCATGCAGGGCCTCGCCGTGTCGGAGCTCGCCTACCAGCAGTCGCTCGACTACGCGCGGGAGCGCATCCAGGGCCGCGCGATCGGCGCGACCCAAGACTCCCCGATCATCGACTTCCCCGACGTGCGCCGCATGCTCATGACGCAGAAGGCGTACATCGCCGCGTTGCGCCGGATGATGCTGCTGACCGCGACCTACACCGACGTGTCGACGCACCACCCCGACGCCGCCGTGCGCGCCCGGGCGAACGAGATCGTCGGCCTGCTCACGCCAATCAACAAGTCGTTCGGCACCGACCTCGGCAACGAGCTCACCTCGCT
>NZ_WJSP02000662.1 GCF_009720255.1 Agromyces humi
GGCGCTCGACCGGCTCGCGCGGCGCGTGGCGCCGCGGGTGGGCTGGTCCGACCTCGTGCTGCCCGCCGCGCCGATGAACGCACTGCGCGAGATCGAGCTGCGCGCCCGGCACCGGGAGCAGGTGCTCGGCGACTGGGGCATGCGGCCCGGCGGCGGACGCGGCCACGGCGTCGTGGCGCTCTTCGCGGGGGACTCGGGCACCGGCAAGACCATGTCGGCCGAGGTGGTCGCGGGCGGCCTCGGCCTCGACCTCTACGTCATCGACCTCTCGACCGTCGTCGACAAGTACATCGGCGAGACGGAGAAGAACCTCGAGCGCATCTTCCGCGCGGCGGCGGGCACCAACGCGGTGCTGCTCTTCGACGAGGCCGACGCCGTGTTCGGCAAGCGCAGCGACGTGAAGGACGCGCACGACCGCTACGCCAACGTCGAGAGCGCCTACCTGCTGCAGCGCATGGAGACGTTCGACGGCCTCGCGATCCTCGCGACGAACCTGCGCGCGAACATCGACGAGGCGTTCACGCGACGCCTCGACGTGATCGTCGACTTCCCGATGCCCGACGCCGCGCACCGCAGCCGGCTCTGGGACCAGAGCCTCGGGTCCCGGGTGCGCCGCGCCGACGACCTCGACCTGGAGTTCCTCGGGCGGTCGTTCGAACTCGCGGGCGGCGCCATCAGGGCGGCGGCGGTCACGGCGGCGTACCTCGCGGCATCCGAGCGCGGCGGGGTCTCGATGCGCCACCTCGTGCTGGGCGTGCACCGCGAGTACCGCAAGCTCGGCCGGCTCGTCGTCGAACGCGAGTTCGGCCGGTACTGGGCCGAGGTGGCCGGCGGATGACCCGGCATCACGCTGCGCGTTCGCGAACGGGGGCCTTCCCGATCGGGCAGATCTCGCCCGCGCCGGGCCCGCCCGCGGTGAAATGGAAGCGGTCGATCGTGGAGGTGCACCATGCACGCACATGACTACGACGGCGTCGACCTCGAGGTCGGGCGCCGGGGAACGGATGCCGCCCGGGAGGGGCAGGCGACGACGCACGGGCTCGCCGAGCGCCGAGCCGACGTGCTCGGCCCGGCGACGATGCTGCGCCTGCAGCGCGAG
>NZ_WJSP02000663.1 GCF_009720255.1 Agromyces humi
CGCGCCCGGTGCCGATCGCCGTGCCGCCCGTGAGCGCGAAGGGCACGTCGGCCCCGAGCTTCGCGGCGAGCGCGTGCAGCTCCTCCTTGCTGAGGGCGGTGCCCCACATCGTGTCGCACGCCACGAGGGTCGCCGCGGCATCCGCCGACCCCCCGCCCATGCCACCCGCGATGGGGACGTGCTTGTCGATCTCGAGGTGCACGCCGCCGGGTACCCCTGCAGTGCGGGCGAGCAGCTTCGCGGCCTTGATGGCCAGGTTCGAGGCATCCGTCGGCAGGCCCGACGTGTCGATCGAGCCGCCGAACTCGACGCTGAACTCGTCGTCGGGCCACGCCCGCACGTCCTCGTAGAGGGACACCGCCTGGTACGCCGTGGCGACGTCGTGGTAGCCGTCGGGCTGCACGTCGCCGACGCGCATGAAGAGGTTGATCTTGCCGGGCGCCCGAACGTGCACTGCCTCGTCGGTCGCCGCGATCGTCATGATTCCACGCTAGCCCACGGCTCGCGGGCCGCCCGGGTCATCCGACCGCCTGCAACCACTCCCGCATGCGCGCCTTCACCTCGGCCAGGCGCGAGTCGTCGGGCATGCGGCCCCAGGTGAGGCCGATCGAGGAGCGGCCGTCGTCGAGCGGACTGGCGGAGGCGAGCACGAACTCGCCGCCCTCGAGCGGGAACCGGGCGGTCGGATGCTTCGCCGTGAGGTTCAGCGCGAGCGGGTCGACGTCGAGCTGCAGCGTGACGATCGCGGCGAGTGCGCGCAGCGCGGCCTCGGTGCCGAGCTCGACGGTGCGGCTCACGCTCGCCTCGAAGGTGCCGTCCTGCCGCTGGCCGGGCCGACGGATGCCGCGGGCCTGTTCGTAGGCGACCGTGAGGCTCTGCGCCCACCACGGGTCGACCCGCTGTTCGGCGACGAGCCATTCCGCGATCGGCTGGTGGGCCCACGCGACGGCGCCCGACCGATCGAGGAGGGCGAACCACTCGTCGCGGTCCCTGCCCGTCGCACGGCGCACGGCGTCGTCGCCGACCCCCTCGGCATTGCTCCCCACGGGCGTGCCCATGCCCCAACGGTAGTGCGCGCCGACCGGACGCGGAAGGC
>NZ_WJSP02000664.1 GCF_009720255.1 Agromyces humi
ACCGGGCATGCCGTCGGCGCCTCGGGCGCGGACGGCATGCCCGGTGCGGTCGGCTCCTCGGGAGCCGGGAAGGTGGGCTCGGGCTCGGACGGAGCCGTCGGCTCCACCGGCGCCGGCGGCACCACCGGTTCGGTCGGCTCGACCGGCACCGCGGGCTCTGCCGGCACGGTCGGCTCGTCAGGGTTCCTGGGGTCACTCATGAGTACGTCCTTCTCGATCGGTGGTGCGGATGCCGCGACTGCTCAGTACTGAAGGTCGCCGGTGGTCCCGTAGTAGGTGACGAGCCACGCGCTGAGTGCGACGGCGACGATCACGCCGATGATGGCCAGCACGATGCCGGCGTAGCCGATGATGAGGCCGGCGAGGGCCATGCCGCGACCCTGCTCGCCCGTCTTCTTGATCTGACTCAAGGAGATGTGCCCGCAGATGACGGCGGCGATGGAGCCGATGCCCCAGAGGATGACGATGCCCGCGATGGACGCGATCAGCGAGACGATCGCGAGCGTGTTGGTCTTGGTGGTCGGCGGCTGGCCATAGGCCATCGCCGGCTGTCCGTACGCCGGGGCGGGAGCCGCCGGCGGGACCGCGTCGTACGTCGGGGCGGGCCCCGGTGCGGGCGGCGGCACCGGAGTGCCGGGCTGCTCGGGAAGGTTCGGATCGGTCACGGTCGGTGTCCCCTCGATGCTGCGGATCGGATCCTCGCACGCTGCCGTCGGGCAGCGTGGCGGTGCACGCCTCACGGCACCGCGGTCTCCGTTTCACACACTAGCGCGGCGGGCAGTCGGAGCGCAGCCTTCGAAGCCGCCCGGTCAGACCTGGATGTCGGTGACCGGCAGCGTGGAGTCGGCACCGAAGCCCAGCTGCGACGGAGCGTGGCCCGCCATGATGAGCTGGGCGCCCAGGGCGGCGATCATCGCGCCGTTGTCGGTGCAGAGCGACAGCGGCGGGACCCGCAGCGCGATGCCCGCGGCATCCGCCCGCTGTTCGGCCACCTCGCGGAGTCGCGCGTTCGCCACGACCCCGCCCCCGAGGAGCAGGCGCGGCACGCCCAGGTCGTTGCACGCGGCGACGGCCTTGCCGACCAGCACGT
>NZ_WJSP02000665.1 GCF_009720255.1 Agromyces humi
TACGTGACCTTGGGGATGTTCCGTCGTAGAGGCGCGGACCTCCAACCGACATAATGTGGCGGCTCGTGAGGAACGGCACGCGCTCCTTCATCAGCCCGATCTCTCGGGTGCACTCGAGGACGACTACCTCCAGGTCACCCGTCGCGCCCGCGCGGTGTTCGAGCGCGGGTTCTACGGCGTGGAGACGCGCCGCGAGCCCATGCTCGGCACCGCGGAGGGGCTGGAGGCGCGGCTCGTGCCCGCCCGCGGCTACGAGCTCCTCACCATCGCGAAGGTGCCGTTCCCGCGTCGGCCGAACCGCGCCGCCGTCGCGTTCCCCTCGCGATTCCGCCGGTCGATCGACGACGTCGCCGCGATCATCGCGGAGCGCGGCGTCGATGTCGTGGTCGGCTTCGGCGGGTACGTCTCGACCCCCGCCTACCTGGCCGCGCGCCGGGCGCACGTGCCGGTGGCCATCCACGAGGCGAACGCCAAGCCGGGGCTCGCGAATCGCCTCGGGGCGCGCTGGGCGCATTCGGTGGGCGTCGCGTTCGGCGGCACGCCCCTTCGCGGGGCCGACGTCGTCGGCATGCCCCTGCGCCGGGAGATCGAGACGCTCGACCGTTCGGCGCTCCGTGAGGAGGCGGCCGGGTTCTACGGCCTCGATCCGCAGCGCCCGGTGCTCCTCGCGACCGGCGGCTCCCTCGGCGCCCGCCGCATCAACCGCACGATGGTCGCGAGCGCGAACACCGTCACGGGCGCCGACTGGCAGGTGCTGCACATCACGGGCGCCTCCTCCGACGTGGTCGACCCGGGGCTTCCCGGGTATCGCATGGTCGAGTACGCCGACCGCATGGACCTGGCACTCGCCGTCGCCGACGCCGCCGTCTCGCGCGCCGGTGCCGCGACCGTGAGCGAGCTCGCCGCTCTCGGCATCCCCGCCGTCTACGTGCCCTATCCGGTGGGCAACGGCGAGCAGCGGTTCAACGCGGCGGAGGTCGTCGGCGCCGGCGGCGGCGTGCTCGTCGACGACGCCGAGTTCACCCCCGAGTGGGTCGGCCGCGAGCTCGTCCCCTTGCTCGCGGATGGGGACCGCGTGGC
>NZ_WJSP02000666.1 GCF_009720255.1 Agromyces humi
TCGAGGCGGAGCCCGGTGCGGTACACCTGTCCGCTCGCGCGGCGGGCGCCGTCGCGGCCGCCGAACTCGACCATGGCGGCCGTGGCGGGACTCAGCGAGAGCCCGACGCCCACGCCCATGAGGGCGCGTCCGATGAAGACCCAGGTCAGGTCGGGGGCGAGTCCGAACGCGATCGAGCCGGCCGTGAGCGCGGCGAGTCCCATGAGGATGACGGCTCGGCGGCCGATCACGTCGGACAGGTTGCCGAACACGATGAGCACGGGCACGAGCACGAGCGGATAGATCGCGAAGATCGCCGTGGTGACCGAGGGCTGCAACTGCCATTCGGCGGCATACAGCGGGTACACCACGGTGGGGGCTCCACTCGCCCAGAGCGCGAGTCCGGCGACGGATGCCGCAGTCCAGAATCCTGCCCGATCCGACAAAGCCATGGGTGCCGCCTCTCGATCCCCTGAGTTGGAATCACCAAGTTAGCACGCTGGATCTGTTTTTCCTAGTCAGTTGGTATGATCGAGTCATGGAACGTGAAGCGGATGCCGCAACGAGCGCCGCCCCGCGCGCAGGGGTGGCCGCCGGTGCACCCGACGACGCCGACGCAAGCAGGGGCGCCGACGCCGCAGCTGCCGTCGAGCGCTGCTCGATCGCCCGCAGCCTCGAGGTGCTCGGCCAGAAGTGGTCGCTGCTCATCGTGCGCGAGGCCATGTGGGGTCGCACCCGATTCGCGGAGTTCCGCTCGCGCCTGGGCATCGCGCCCGACGTGCTGACCGACCGCCTCGGGCGGCTCGTCGACGGCGGCATCCTCGAGCGTCGGCCCTATCGCGATGAAGGCGAGCGCGAGCGCGAGGAATACGTGCTGACGGATGCCGGGCGCGCCCTCCTGCCGGTCCTCGCCGCCATGAGCGCCTGGGGCGACGAGCACCGCCCGAGCGGCTTCGGGCCCGCCGCGCTCTACACCGATCGGGACTCGGGCGCTCCCCTGCGCCTCGCCTTCGTCGACGCCGACGGCGCAGAGCGCGATCCGGCGGATGTCGCCGTCGTACGCGGACCTGGCGCCCGGCCGCTGG
>NZ_WJSP02000667.1 GCF_009720255.1 Agromyces humi
TCGACGACGACGTGCTGCGCCTCGTGTTCGTCGAGGAGGTGGGCCGCGCGATCCGGCGCATCAGCCGGTGGTACCCCGACGTCGTCGCGACCCGGGTGCCGGGCGACGCCGTGCTCCGGGGCGCGCGCATCGTGCTCGCCGGGCGGGTCCGCGAGGAACTGCTCGACACCGTCGCGAGCGTCAGCCTCGCCTGACCCTTCGTGTCGGAGCGAAGCCCCCGGCAGTGATAGTGTCTTCTGCTGTGCGCCTCCGTAGCTCAGGGGATAGAGCGCCGGTTTCCGGTACCGTAGGTCGGGGGTTCGAATCCCTCCGGGGGCACTCACACATGGCGGGCCGATGCGCGGGAATGCGCTCGGCCCGCAGTGCTGTCCGCCGCCCCACGGCGTGGACGCGGCATCCGCACCGACCATAGACTCGATGGGGTCCGCTCGGTCGGGAAGGCACTGGTGCATGGCGTCGATACGTCGGAAGTCCGCGGTTCTCGGGATCCTCGTCGGGGCGGTGCTCGCGCTCGGCGCTCCAGCCGCCGCATGGGCTGAGGATCCGGTCGAGTTCGGTGCCAACCCCGTCGTCGACACGGTCGGCGCCCTCGGCGGACGCCTCGACGAGGTCGAGGCGGCGATCGACGCGAACGCCGACGCGAGCGGACGGCAGCTCTTCGTCGCCTACGTGAGCGAGTTCACCAATCCCGAGGCCGCCGACGCGTGGGCCAACGACACGGCGATCGCGAACAACATGGGCGCCGAGGACTACCTGCTCGCCGTCGCGGTCGACGGACGCGCCTACTACCTCTCGGCCGACTCCGAGGCGTCCCTGTCCGACGCGGACCTGCAGCGCATCAGCCAGGACGTCATCGAGCCCGAACTTCGTGACGGCGACTGGGCCGGTGCCGCGATCGCCGCAGCCGACGCACTCGGCGGCGGCAGCGGCAGTGGCGGCGGCGGGTCCGGCGGGTGGGGCTGGGTCTGGTTCATCGTCATCGGCGCGATCGTGGTGGCCGTCATCGCCATCGTGCTCTCGCGGCGCCGACGCCGACAGGGCGCGGGCGGCGCGGTCGGT
>NZ_WJSP02000668.1 GCF_009720255.1 Agromyces humi
CCTCAGCGGCACCGCGGCGATCATCACCGCGACGGTGCTCGTGAGCGTCGCCCTGCTGGCCACCGGTGCGACGGTGGGCCTGCTCTCGGGCGCTTCGCCGCTGAAGCGGGCACTGCGGCAGCTCGGCGTCGATGTCGGCCTGGGCGATCAGTCGCGTGGACTGCTCCTCGGCCACCCGGAGCGTGTTCTCGAGCTTGGTGCCGAGGCCGGAGAAGGTCGGGCTGCCGACCTCCTCGAGCTCTGCCGTGAGCTCCTCGATGCGGGCGTGGAGACGCTTGTTCTCCTTGGCCTGCTCGGCGAGCTGGGTGTTCGTGTTGATGATGTCGCGTCGGAGCCCGTTGATGCTCTTGTCGACCTCGTCCTTGTCGTATCCGCGGAACACCTGCGTGAACTCGGTCTCTTCGACAGCCAATTCTTCCTCCGGGGTTTGTCCCGCGTTCGTGGGGGGCTCGTGCGGGTCGGTGTCGATTGTACGGGCACGCGCGCCCGCGTGCGCACGCGGGAATGCAGGCCTCGGCAGGCGGCATCCGCGCCGGCGGATGCATCGGGCGCACAGGTGGCGGTTGGCACTCTCCCAGACTGCGCCGGTAATGTGGAGCGTCCCTGTTCGAAGCCGCGGATCGCGGCACCGGAGGTTTCTTCGTGCGCTTCGCCCTCGCAATCGTGGCGTTCATCGCTGCGGCCGTGATGATCGGGTTCGGCATCGCCCAGCGCACCGTCTTCCTCGACCCCGACCGTGTCGTGCTGTCGACCGAGGTCGACTCCGACGCGGCCTACACCGTCATCGAGCCCGACGCGCTCGGCGCGTACGCCGGCAAGCAGACGATCACGGTCTCGGGTCCCGACACGGTCTTCGTCGCCTACGGCCGCGACTCCGACGTCGCGGCCTGGATCGGCGACGAGCCCTACACGAGCGTCCACTACGACGGAAGGACGGCTTCGTGCTGCCGAACGGGCCGCGCGACGAGCGCCGCTTCGACACCGCGTCGGGGAAGGCGGTGCTCACCGTCAATGAGCTCGAGCACCTCGACCGGCCGCCGGGGCGCCTCATCC
>NZ_WJSP02000669.1 GCF_009720255.1 Agromyces humi
GCTCCCGGGCATCGTGGCCGACACCCCAGAAGAGGTCCGCGCCGCGGCCGAGAAGCTCGGCGGCGTCGTCGTCGTGAAGGCCCAGGTGAAGAAGTACTCGCCGGCACGGTCGAATGGCGCCGACCTCACGCGATGGATCCTCCGCTCGGGCGCCTCGCTGCTGCACGACGACGGCTTCTACCACGGCATCTCGCCGCTCGACGCCGGCCGCACGGCCCACGGACGCCCGGCGCTGGCATCCGCGATGCGCGCCTACGCCCGCGTCGTCTCGCATCCCGAGCCGGGTCTCGCCCTGCTCGACGGCGGCAAGCGGGACTTCCCCTATGACGAGGGCCTGCCCGTGCCGTTCGGCGTCGCGCCCGCGCTCGGCGCCGACGAGGTGCCGCTCGCCGGGGCATCCGTCTCCGCCGTCAACGACCAGCACGCGTTCCTGCGGTCGGACGCCCCGCTGCCGGTCGCCATCGGCGACGTGGTGTCGCTCGGCCTCTCGCACCCGTGCACCGCGTTCGACAAGCGCCGCTGGCTCCCGGTCGTGGAGCACGCCGGAAGCACCCGCGTCGTCGACCTCGTGCGCACGTTCTTCTGAGGCCGCCGCGATGACGATCCTGCTCCGCGAGGTGCGCCTCGTCGATGTCGACGGCTCCGGCTTCGGCGCCGTCTCCGGCATGCCGGATGCGACGGTCGACGTGGTCGTCGAGGCCGGCCGGATCGCCCGCATCGAGGCACCCGGAACGACGTCGCGCACCCGCGTGGACACCGTGGTCGACGGCGACGGACGCCTGCTCCTGCCCGGCTTCGTCGACGCGCATTCGCACGCCGACGGGCTCCTGTTCGAGCCCGACGTGCAGCTCGGCCTGCTGCGCCAGGGCGTCACCACCGTGATCGGCGGGCAGGACGGCGTCTCGTACGCACCCGGCGACGGCGCCTACGCGGGCGAATACTTCGCCGCGATCAACGGCCGCCACCCCGGCTATCGCGGCGGCGGGGTCGACGCGCTGCTCGCCGGCTACGACGGCACGACGCCCCTGAATGCCGGCTACCTGGT
>NZ_WJSP02000067.1 GCF_009720255.1 Agromyces humi
GTCACGGCCGAGCTCGCGGCATTGGCGATGCCCGACGCGCGCCTCTCCGTGATCGTCGACCCCGACCACGAGCCCGGCGCGCACGGCCGCGACCAGGTCTCGATCCTGCTCCAACCGCATGCGGGCACCGAGCCGCGGCCCGTCGGCCGCGGGGCATCCGGCGGCGAGCTGTCCCGGGTGATGCTCGCCATCGAGGTCGTGATAGCGGGCAGCGACCCCGTGCCCACGTTCGTGTTCGACGAGGTCGACGCCGGCGTCGGCGGTGCCGCCGCCATCGAGATCGGGCGGCGACTCGCCCGGCTCGCGGAGCAGTCGCAGGTCATCGTCGTGACCCACCTCGCCCAAGTCGCCGCGTTCGCGACGAATCACCTGAGCGTCGTGAAGGGCACCGACGGGCAGGTCACCTCATCGAGCGTGCGTCAGCTCGAGGGGCCGGAACGCGAGGCCGAGATGGCTCGGCTGCTGTCGGGGCTCAGCGACTCCGCGAGCGGTCTGGCGCACGCACGTGAGCTGTTGGAGATCGCGGCGGACCGCGCGGCGTGACGGTGGCGGCCGAGGCCGTCCGAGCTGCGGCATCCGACCGGTGCCGAGGGAATGGGGGAGCTCGTGCGGCATGTCGAGCCGAACGGTCAGGAACGTGGGTTAGGCTATAAGCCCGTGGTGGATGAACGCGGCAGAGCTCTTTCGAGCACAGACATTTCGAACGACACGACCAAGCACATCTTCGTGACCGGTGGTGTCGTTTCTTCGTTGGGCAAGGGACTCACGGCGGCGAGTCTCGGCAATCTCCTGACAGCCAGGGGCCTCAGAGTCGTCATGCAGAAGCTCGATCCATATCTGAACGTGGATCCGGGCACCATGAACCCGTTCCAGCACGGTGAGGTCTTCGTGACCGACGACGGCGCCGAGACCGACCTGGACATCGGGCACTACGAGCGGTTCCTCGATATCAATCTCAGCCAGGCGGCGAACGTCACCACCGGCCAGATCTATTCGACGGTGATCGCGAAGGAGCGTCGGGGCGAGTACCTCGGCGACACCGTGCAGGTCATCCCGCACATCACCGACGAGATCAAGCGCCGCATGCGCCTGCAGGCCTCCGAGACGCCGAAGCCCGACGTGATCATCACAGAGATCGGCGGCACGGTCGGCGACATCGAGTCGCAGCCGTTCATCGAGTCGGCGCGTCAGGTGCGGCACGAGCTGGGCCGCAAGAACGTGTTCTTCGTGCATGTCTCGCTCGTGCCGTTCATGGGCGCGTCAGGGGAGCAGAAGACGAAGCCGACGCAGCACTCCGTCGCGGCCCTGCGCTCGATCGGCATCCAGCCCGACGCGCTCGTGCTGCGCAGCGACCGCCCCGTCACCGAGTCGAACAAGCGCAAGATCGCCCTCATGTGCGACGTCGACGAGGCCGCCGTGGTGAACGCGGTGGACGTGCCGTCGATCTATGACATCCCGACGATGCTGCACGACCAGGGACTCGACGCCTACATCATCGATTCGCTCGGCCTCGACGGCAAGGCGGCTGACGTCGACTGGTCCGGCTGGCGCGAGCTGCTCGACGTGGTGCACGATCCGAAGCACGAGGTCACCATCGGCCTGGTCGGCAAGTACATCGACCTTCCCGACGCGTACCTCTCGGTCACCGAGGCGCTCCGTGCGGGCGGGTTCGCGAACGACACCAAGGTCAACATCGAGTGGATCCCGTCCGACGAGTGCCGTACCCCCGAGGGCGCGCAGAAGCACCTCGCCGGGCTCGACGGCATCTGCGTGCCCGGCGGGTTCGGCGTGCGCGGAATCGAGGGCAAGCTCGGCGCGCTCCACTTCGCCCGTGAGAACGGTATTCCCGTGCTCGGGCTCTGCCTCGGCCTGCAGTGCATGGTCATCGAGTACTCCCGCAACGTCGTGGGGCTCGACGGCGCCTCGTCGAGCGAGTTCGATCCCGACACCCACTTCCCGGTCATCGCGACCATGGAGGAGCAGGTCGAGATCATCGCCGGTGGCGACCTCGGCGGCACCATGCGCCTGGGCCTCTACCCGGCGAAGCTCGCCGACGGCTCGATCGCGGCCGAGCTCTACGGTTCGACCGAGGTGAGCGAGCGCCACCGGCACCGCTACGAGGTCAACAACGGCTACCGCGACCGCATCGCCGATGCCGGCCTCGTGTTCTCGGGCATGTCACCCGATCGCCACCTCGTCGAGTTCGTCGAGCTGCCCCGCGACGTGCACCCGTTCTACGTCGGGACGCAGGCGCATCCCGAGCTGCGCAGCCGCCCCAACGACGCGCACCCGCTCTTCCGCGGCCTCGTCGCCGCAGCCCTCGAGCGCCAGCAGGCGAGCCTGCTCTTCGACGTGGCGAATGGCTGAACCGCTCCACGACGAGCCCGCCGACCTGCCCGTGCGCGAGAGCGAGCAGGTGTTCGGCGGGCGCGTCTGGGACCTCCGCCGCGACACCGTCGAGTACGGCGGGAAGCCGATCGTGCGCGAGTACGTCGACCACCCCGGTGCCGTCGCCGTGCTCGCGCTCGATGACGACGACCGCGTGTTCCTGATCCGGCAGTACCGGCACCCCGTGCGCACCCGGGAGTGGGAGATCCCCGCGGGGCTCCTCGACGTCACCGGGGAGGACCCGCTCGTCGCCGCGCAGCGCGAGCTCGCCGAGGAGGGTGACCTCGTGGCATCCGACTGGGCCGTGCTCGCCGACTTCTTCACCTCGCCCGGCGGCAGCGACGAGGCGATCCGCGTCTACCTCGCCCGCGGGCTGGGCGACGCGTCCGAGGCCTTCGATCGCGAGGACGAGGAGGCCGACATGGAGACGAGGTGGGTGCCGCTCGACGAGTGCGTCGACGCCGTGCTCGCGCGCCGCGTCGGCAATCCGTCGCTCACGATCGGGGTCCTCGCTGCGCACGCGTCGCGCACGCGCGACTGGAGCACCCTCGGTGAGGCGGATGCCGCGTGGCCGACGCGATCGACGCCGCGGGGCGAGCCGGCACCGCGATGACGGATGCCGCGTGGACCGACGGGTACCTCCGTCATCTCACGGTCGAACGCGGCGCGTCCCGGAACACCGTGGCGTCGTACCGTCGCGACCTCGCCATCTACGCCGACTGGCTGGCCTCACGGGCGCTCGACGGCCCTGGCGCCGTGCGCGAACAGGACCTCGCCGACTTCGTGCGCTTCCTCGGCGCTGAGCGACAGCCGCCGCTCGCGACCTCGTCGATCGCGCGGGTGCTCTCGGCTGTGCGCGGCCTCCACCGCTTCCTCGCCGATGAGGGCGTGATCGCCGACGACGTGTCCCGCGAGCTGCGCCCGCCGAAGCTGCCCATGCGGTTGCCGAAGGCCATCCCCGTCGAGGACGTCGAGAAGCTCATCGCCGCAGTCGGTGGTGAGGAGCTGCACGAGCTGCGGGACACGGCGCTCCTCGAACTGCTCTACGCCACGGGCGCCCGGGTGTCGGAGGCCGTCTCGCTCAATGTCGACGACCTCGTCGACGGCGACGTGGTGCGGCTGCTCGGCAAGGGCGGCAAGCAGCGCATCGTGCCGCTCGGCTCCTTTGCACGGCGCGCGGTGGACGCGTACCTCGTCCGGGCGCGGCCCGCGCTGTCCGCCCGAGGCACCGCGACCCCTGCGCTGCTCCTCGGCCTTCGCGGTCGTCGGATGTCGCGACAGGCGGCGTGGGACGTGATCCACCGGGCAGCGGAACGAGCCGGCATCGCGGCATCCGTCTCACCGCACACGCTGCGGCACTCGTTCGCGACGCACCTGCTCGAGGGCGGCGCCGACGTGCGGGTGGTGCAGGAGCTCCTCGGCCACTCGTCGGTCGCGACGACGCAGATCTACACGCTGGTCACAGCCGATACACTCCGGGAGATGTACACGTCCGCCCACCCCCGTGCTCGCTAGAATCGACCAGACGCCCGCACGGACGCAGGCCAGAAGGACCGAGGAGAGAGACCACACGTGACCCACCAGACGCAGGACCCGGCGGACGGCATCGCTTCGCTGGAGCCCGAGGTCGGTCCCACCGGTCGTCCCCTGCGCGACTTCCCCGAGCCCAAGCCGCTGCGCTCCCACGGGCCCGCCCGCATCATCGCGCTCTGCAACCAGAAGGGCGGCGTCGGCAAGACGACGACCACCATCAACCTCGGCGCGACGCTCGCCGAGTACGGACGCCGGGTGCTCGCGGTCGACTTCGACCCGCAGGGCGCACTCTCGGCGGGTCTCGGCGTGCAGACGCACGACGTGCCCACGATCTACGACCTGCTGCTCTCGCGAAGCGTCCAGCCGGCCGACGCCATCCAGCACACCATGCTCGAGAACCTCGACGTGATCCCCGCCAACATCGACCTGTCGGCCGCCGAGGTGCACCTCGTCACCGAGGTCGCCCGCGAGCAGATCCTCGCGAGCGTGCTGCGGCGCGTGGCATCCGACTACGACGTCATCCTCATCGACTGCCAGCCCTCGCTGGGGCTGTTGACCGTGAACGCGCTGACCGCCAGCCATGGCGTGGTGATCCCGCTCGAGTGCGAGTACTTCGCGCTGCGCGGCGTCGCGCTGCTCATCGAGACGATCGACAAGGTGCGCGATCGCCTGAATCCCGCGATCGAGCTCGACGGCATCCTCGCCACCATGTACGACGCGCGCACGCTGCACTCCCGCGAGGTGCTCGAGCGCGTGGTCGACGCGTTCGGCGAGAAGGTGCTCGAGACGGTCATCACCCGCACGGTGAAGTTCCCCGACGCGACGGTCGCGGCGACGCCGATCACCGAGTTCGCCCCCGAGCACCAGGCGTCGAAGTCGTACCGGCAGCTCGCGAGGGAGCTGGTCTTCCGTGGCGCGGTCGCCTGAGGCCCTGCCGGTCCCTGGAGCGGGCGCCGACGGCGCAGCGGGTCCTGACGCCGGCGTGCCGTCCGAGGCATCCGACGCGGGATTCCGCGTGGCGCTCACGAACTTCGAGGGTCCCTTCGACCTGCTGCTGTCGCTGATCGCGAAGCACGAGCTCGACATCACCGAGGTGTCGCTCTCGGCGGTGACCGACGAGTTCATCTCCTACCTGCGCGGCGTCGACTCCGAGGAGGAGCTCGACCGGGCGTCGGAGTTCCTCGTCGTCGCGGCGACGCTGCTCGACCTGAAGGTCGCGGGCCTGCTGCCCCAGGGCGAGCTCGTCGACGCCGAGGACGTGGCGCTGCTCGAGGCGCGCGACCTGCTCTTCGCCCGCCTGCTGCAGTACCGCGCCTTCAAGGAGGCGTCGCGCTGGTTCGCCTCGCACCTCGAGGCGGAATCCCGGCGTCACGCGCGAGTGGTCCGGCTCGAGGACCGCTTCCGGCAGCGCGAGCCCGAGCTGCGCTGGACGCTCAGCGCCGAGGACTTCGCGGCGATCGCGACACTGGCGCTGACGCCGCGTGCGATCCCCGCGGTCGGCCTCGATCACCTGCACGCCCCACTGGTGTCGATCCGCGAGCAGGCCGCGCACGTCGTCGCGGTGCTGCGTCGCGGCGAGCCGGTGACCTTCCGGGAGCTCATCGCCGGCATCGCCCAGCCGGGCGTGGTGGTGGCCCGGTTCCTCGCCGTGCTCGAGCTGTACCGGCACGCCGCGATCGGCTTCGACCAGGTGGAGCCGCTCGGCGAGCTCACGCTGCGGTGGGCGGCCGAGTCGTGGGACGACGAGAATCTCGACAGCCTTGGAGCCGACTATGACGAATGACCCGGATGCCGCGACCGTGACGGATGCCGCGAGCGAACCGGATGCCGCGACCGACGCGGATGACGCGCCCGACGCAGAGACGCACGCCGACGACCAGCAGGGACCCGAGCTCTCGATCGTCACGCCGCTCGACGTGCCCGGGCAGCCGCACCTCGACCTCGACCGGGCGCTGGAGGCCATCCTCTTCATCGCGGACGAGCCTCTCTCGATCGTGACGCTGGCCGCCGCGGTCGCGCGGCCCGTGGCCGAGGTGCGCGCGTCGATCGCACGCCTGCTGGCCGACTACGACGGCGGCGCGCCGTCGGGGGAGCCCCGCACCGACGTCGCCGACGAGCGATCGGCCGGGCGCGGCATCCGTCGCGGCTTCGAGCTCCGCGAGGTCGGCGGCGGATGGCGGTTCTACGTGCGTGCCGAGTACGACGCGCTCGTGGCGGACTTCGTCATCACCCAGTCGTCGACGCGGCTGTCGCAGGCGGCCCTCGAGACGCTGTCGGTGATCGCGTACAAGCAGCCGATCTCACGCTCGTCGATCGCCTCGATCCGCGCGGTCAACGTGGACTCCGTCGTGCGCACGCTCCTCGGCCGCGGCCTCATCACCGAGGTGGCGACGGGTGCCGAGACGGGCGCCATCCTCTACGGGACGACCGATGCGCTCCTGACCAACCTCGGCATCAATTCGCTCGACGAGCTGCCGCACATCTCGCCGTTGCTCGACGACGGCCAGGAGGGATTCGATCGTGACTGACCAGGACGACCAGGGCGCCGGCCTCGCCGAGGGAGTGCGCCTCCAGAAGGTGCTGGCCGCCGCCGGCGTGGCGAGCCGCCGGGTGTCGGAGCAGCTCATCGTCGAGGGCCGCGTCGAGGTGAACGGGCGCGTCGTGACCGAGCTCGGTCGCCGCATCGACCCTGCGACCGACCTCGTCGCAGTGGATGGCGTCGCGGTGCAGCTCGACCCGGCGAAGCGTTACTACATGCTCAACAAGCCGCGCGGCGTGGTCTCCTCGATGCGCGACGAGCAGGGGCGCCCCGACCTCACCCGGTTCACCGAGGGGCTCGAGGAGCGCGTGTTCAACGTCGGACGCCTCGACGCGGAGACCAGTGGCCTGCTCCTGCTGACGAACGACGGGGATCTCGCGCACGTGCTCGCGCACCCGTCGTTCGGCGTCGAGAAGACCTACATCGCGAAGGTGCGCGGTCGTGTGACGCCGCAGGTGGTGCAGCAGCTCAAGCACGGCGTCGAGCTCGAGGACGGCCTGATCAAGGCCGACCGCGCCAAGATCATCCAGCAGCAGGGCGACGACCGCCACTCGATGGTCGAGCTCACCCTGCACTCGGGCCGCAACCGCATCGTCCGGCGCATGCTCGACGCGGTGGGGCATCCGGTGGTCGAGCTGGTGCGGCGCAGCTTCGGGCCGCTCAACCTCGGCACCCTCCGCTCGGGCGCGATGCGCGAGTTGACTAAGGTGGAACTCGGCCAATTGCTCACGATCTCCCGCGCCGCGGATGCCGCCCGGGATGCCGGCA
This sequence comes from Agromyces humi, assembly GCF_009720255.1. Lineage (GTDB taxonomy): Bacteria > Actinomycetota > Actinomycetes > Actinomycetales > Microbacteriaceae > Agromyces > Agromyces humi. The sequence continues at coordinate 7,229 of NZ_WJSP02000067.1, forward strand.
CCGCATCGAACGAAGGGGACTCGTGACCGAATCACGCCTCATCGGCCCGGTGCGGGTCGTGGGAGCCGGGTTGCTCGGCACGAGCGTGGGCCTCGGGCTCCGCAGCCGCGGCCTCGACGTGATCCTCGCTGACGCCTCCCCGACACACGTGGCCATCGCGGTCGACCTCGGCGCCGGCCGTCCCGCCGGCCCCGATGACGCTCCCCAGCTCGTCGTCGTGGCCGTGCCGCCCGACGTCACGGCCGCCGTCGTCGCCGCCGAGCTCGGCGCGTTCCCCGACGCGATCGTGACCGATGTCGCCAGCGTCAAGGGCGGCATCCTCGACGACCTCGTCGCCCGTGGCGCCGACGTCTCGCGCTACATCGGCTCGCACCCGCTCGCCGGTCGAGAGCGCGGCGGGCCGCTCGCCGCGCGGGCCGACCTCTTCGCCGGTCGACCGTGGGTCGTCGCCGCGCACGATGAGATCACCTACCGGCGGGCGAGCGCGATCGACGACCTGATCCTCGACCTCGGCGCGACCCTGGTCGAGATGACGCCCGAGCAGCACGACCGCGGCGTCGCGCTCATCTCCCACGTGCCGCAGGTGATCGCGAGCATCATGGCGCGGCGCTTCATCGACGCGCCGAACGCCGCGCTGGGTCTTGCCGGGCAGGGCGTCCGCGACGTCACCCGCATCGCCGCGAGCGACCCCGACCTCTGGGTGCAGATCCTCGGCGCCAACGCGGCACCCGTCCGCGACGTGCTCGTCGCCTACCGCGACGACCTCGACCGGTTCATCGACGCCCTCGCCGATCCGACTGCGCCCGGCGCCCGGCGGCGTGTGGCCGAGGAACTCACCGGGGGCAACACCGGCGTCGAGCGCCTCCCCGGCAAGCACGGCACCGACAAGCGCTTCACCACGGTCATCGTCATGGTCGACGACCGGCCGGGCGAACTCGCGCGCCTCCTCGCCGAGGTCGGCGAGATCGGCGTGAACCTCGAAGACTTGCGGCTCGAGCACTCGCCGGGCCGCCAGGTCGGACTCGCCGAGATCGCGGTGCTCCCCGAAGCCGCAGATCGACTCACCACCGAGCTGGCCGCGCGCGGCTGGCGGATCGCAGGATGACCGTGCCACACCCTCCCATCGTCCCCGTCGTCGTCGCCGTCGACGGGCCTGCCGGCAGCGGCAAGTCCAGCGTCTCCAAGGAGGTCGCGAGCCGGCTCGGCTTCGGCTTCCTCGACACCGGCGCCGCGTATCGGGCGCTGGCGTGGCACGCCGAGGCATCCGGGGTCGACACCGGAGACGCGGCATCCGTCGTCTCGTGCCTGCCGAGCTTCGCCTACCGCATCGGCACCGACCCCGCGGGCTACGCCGTGCACGTGGGCGACGTCGACGTGACGAATGCCATCCGCGACCCCGCGATCTCGGCGGTCGTGAGCCGCGTCGCGCGGGTGCCCGAGGTGCGCGCGCACCTCATCGAGCTGTTCCGGGCCATCATGGTCGCCGAGCCCCGGCCGGGCATCGTCGTCGAGGGGCGCGACATCACGACGGTCGTCGCGCCGGATGCCCCGGTGCGGATCCTGCTCACCGCGGCGGAAGACGTTAGAATAGCGAGGCGCTCCGCGGAGCTCGTCGGCGATCAGGCGCTCGCCGCGGGCGAACAGCTCCACCGGCGCGACGAGGCGGACTCCAAGGTCGTGGACTTCATGACCGCCGCCGAGGGCGTCACGACCGTGGATTCCACGGCGCTCGACTTCGAGCAGACCGTCGATGCGGTCATCGGCGTCATCCGGGCTGCACGGCCCGAGGCGGTGCAGGAGCACCGCGACGTGCCGCACTGAGCGCAGCAGACCCAGAGGAGAGACCATGACCGACCAGCGAGACGAGTACGACGACGAGCCCGTCGCCGCCGACGACCTCGCCGAGCGGCTCGCCGACGTCGACGACGACCTCGCCGAGCAGCGTGCGGCGGCCCTCCGGTCGGGCCTCTCCGACTACGAGCTCGACGAGGACGACCTCGAGGTGCTCGAGATCTCCGAGGAGGGCGAAGAGGGCATCCGCTACCTTCCCGCCCTGCCGGTCATCGCGATCGTCGGACGCCCGAACGTCGGCAAGTCCGCGCTCGTCAACCGCATCCTCGGTCGACGCGAGGCCGTGGTGGAGGACACCCCCGGCGTGACGCGCGACCGCGTGTCCTACAAGGGCGAGTACCTCGACCGCCGCTTCACCCTCGTCGACACGGGCGGCTGGGAGCCCGACGCCAAGGGCATCGACGCCTCCGTCGCGGCCCAGGCCGAGGTCGCGATCGACCTCTCCGACGTCGTGCTGTTCATCGTCGACGCGACGGTGGGCGCCACCTCGACCGACGAGCACGTCGTACGGCTGCTCCGCAAGACGAAGAAGCCCGTGTTCCTCGTGGCGAACAAGGTCGACGACGCCCGCCAGGAGCCCGAGGCCGCCGCGCTGTGGAACCTCGGCCTGGGCGAGCCGCACCCGGTGTCCGCACTGCACGGCCGCGGCGTGGCCGACATGCTGGAAGAGGTCTTCAAGGTCCTCCCGCAGGTGTCCGCGGTCGCCAAGGACGAGTTCGGCGGCCCGCGCCGCGTTGCGATCCTCGGTCGTCCGAACGTCGGCAAGTCGAGCCTGCTGAACAAGGCGGCCGGCGAGGAGCGGGTCGTCGTGAACGAGCTCGCCGGCACCACCCGCGATCCGGTCGACGAGCAGATCGAGCTCGGCGGCAAGATCTGGCGCTTCGTGGACACCGCCGGCATCCGCCGCCGCGTGCACCTGCAGCAGGGCGCCGACTTCTACGCGTCGCTGCGCACGCAGGCGGCGCTCGAGAAGGCCGAGGTCGCCGTCGTGCTGCTCGACGTCTCGCAGCCGATCTCGGAGCAGGACGTGCGGATCATCGACCTGGTGCTCGAGTCGGGTCGTGCGCTCGTGCTCGCCTACAACAAGTGGGACCTCCTCGACGACGACCGGCGCCGCTACCTCGAGCGCGAGATCGAGCAGGACCTGCACCACGTCGCCTGGGCACCGCGCGTCAACATCTCCGCGAAGACCGGCCGGCACCTCGAGAAGCTCGTGCCCGCTCTCGAGGTCGCGCTCGAGTCGTGGGACACGCGCATCGCCACCGGCAAGTTCAACGCGTTCCTCACCGAGCTCACGCAGGAGCACCCCCACCCGGTGCGCGGCGGCAAGCAGCCCCGCATCCTGTTCGGCACGCAGGCCGCGAGCCGTCCGCCGACATTCGTGCTGTTCACGACCGGATTCCTCGACCCGGGCTATCGCCGGTTCATCCAGCGTCGCCTGCGGGAGATCTACGGCTTCGAGGGCTCGCCCATCGTGATCAACATGCGCGTCCGCGAGAAGCGGCAGCGGTAGGCCGGTCGGCTGATGGCCCGTCGAGGCCGTGCCGCTGATCTCGGCTTCCGCCTGCTGTCGGCACTCCACCGCGGCGTGCTGGCGGCCTTCGGGTGGCGAGTGGCCGCCCGGATCGCCGGCATGCCGATCGTGGAGCTGCACACGATCGGTCGACGCAGCGGGCTGCCCCGAACGGTGGTCCTCTCGGCGCCGATCGCCGAGCCCGGTCGCCTCGTGCTCGTGGCTTCACGAGGTGGCGACGACCGGCATCCCGGCTGGTACGCCAACGTCGTGGCGCATCCCGAGGTGGAGGTGACGCGGCGCGGTGCCAGGACCGCCATGGTGGCCAGGACGGCGACGCCCGAGGAGCGAGCGGAGCTCTGGCCGCGTGTCGTCGCCGCGTACGCCGGGTACGCGGACTACCAGCGACGAACCACCAGGGAGATCCCGCTCGTCGTCTGCACAGCCCGTAGCTGACCCGCGCGCGGCGCGGCCCTTCACCTCGGCCGCGCGCCTCGTGGTTAGCATTGCGACATGGGGTACGACGCAGACCTCGACGCCGGCACGGCCGTGACGACGGCACTGCGCGCCATCGGTGGTCGGATGCCGCAGCTCGAGTCCGCCGCCCTGGCCGACGAGCCCGACGGCGTGCACCAGCTCCGCACGCACGTGCGCAGGGTCCGCAGCGTGCTCGCGGCGTTCACGCCGGTGTTCGACGCCGCGCCGGTCGTCTCACTCCGCCGACGGTACAGCGAGCTGGGCGCCGAGCTCGGGGTCGTGCGGGACATCGAGGTGCGCGTGCAGGTCGCCGAGCGCGCGCTCGAGGAGGCCGAGGGCGTGCCGTTCGTGCTCAACGCACGCACCGACGCGTTCCTCCGCGGCCGCGACCGGGAGCGCGACGTGAACGTCGCCGATGCGATCGAGCGCGGGCGCGCCTACCTCGAGGCCGGCGCCACCTGCGTCTTCGTGCCCGGCAACTTCGGCGAGGATGTCGTCGTCGAGCTCGTCGCCGGGCTCGGCGAGCAGCGGGTCAGCCTCATCGGTCTCCCCGACGTGCCGACGCCGACGCGTCTCGAGGAGCTCGGCGTCGCCCGTCTCTCCTACGGCCCCTACAGCCAGCGTGTCGTGCTCGCGGAACTGCAGGACCTGGCGAGCTACCTGTACGACGGGGGCGTGCTTCCCAGCGGCATCCGCCCGCTCAACTAGCGCCCACTCCGCGAATCCCCGCCCGACGGATGCCCCGCGCACCCGTCCGTCGCTAGGGTGGCCCTGTGGCGGTTCCGACCGCCCGGGGCCGTGCGGGGGTTCGGCCCATCGCGGCTCGTGACGCCCCCGCATGTGAGGAGAGCGCATGGAGAGCGGCATCCCCATCGAGATCTCGGGGCTCAGCAAGCAGTTCGGCCACGTGACCGCGGTCGATGACCTCAGCTTCACGGTGGAACCCGGCCGGGTCACGGGGTTCCTCGGCCCGAACGGCGCGGGCAAGACGACGACGCTGCGGGTGCTCCTCGGGCTGGTGCGCGCCACGGCCGGCACCGCCACCTTCGGCGGCACCGCATACCGCGACCTTCCGCGCCCGCTCACGACGGTGGGCGCCGCGCTCGACGCGAACTTCCACCCCGGCCGCACGGCGCGCAACCACCTGCGCGTCTACGCCACCGCGGCGGGCATCCCGGGCGACCGCGTGCCGGTGGTACTCGAGCAGGTCGGCCTCGACGAGTTCGCCGACCGGCGCGTCGGCGGCTACTCGCTCGGCATGCGGCAGCGACTGTCGCTCGCCTACACGCTGCTCGGCGACCCCGGCGTCCTCGTGCTCGACGAGCCCATCAACGGGCTCGATCCCGAGGGCATCAAGTGGATCCGCGGGTTCCTGCAGGGGCTCGCACGCGAGGGGCGCACGGTGCTCGTGAGCTCGCACCTCCTCAGCGAGGTGCAGCAGAGCGTCGACGACGTGGTGATCATCTCGCGTGGCCGGCTCGTGAAGACGGGGACGCTGTCGAGCCTCGAGCTCGACGCCGCACCGCGCACGATCGTCGACTCCCCCGATCGGCCGAGCCTCGCGGCGGCACTCGAGCAGGCCGGGCTGGCGTTCACGGAGGGACGCAGCGGCTTCATCGTCGACGAGCCCGATCCCGGCCTCGTGGGGCACGCGGCCTTCGTCGGCGGCGTCGAGCTCAGCGCCCTGCATCGACTGAAATCAGGACTCGAGGAGTCGTTCCTCACGCTCGTCGGCGAGGAGGTGCACTGATGCGCGCGATCGGCTCGGAGTTCCAGAAGGTCTTCACGACGCGCATGTGGTGGCTGCTCGCCATCCTGCTCGTCGCCTACGTCGCGTTCCTCGCGGGCGGGCTCGGCGCGTTCTTCGGCTGGGCGATCGAGAATCCGGATGCCGCGTCGCGGGCCGGCGGCAGCACGCAGCTGCCGCCCGGGGCACAGCTCGCTCCGCTGCTCTACAGCTTCGCCTCGTCGGTGGGCTACGTGTTCCCCGTGCTGCTCGGCGCACTCGCCGTCACCGGGGAGTTCCGGCACAAGACGCTGACGCCCACGTTCCTCGCGCAGCCGCATCGCTCGACCGTGCTGGGCGCGAAGTTCGCGTCGGAGCTCGTCATGGGCGCCGGTTTCGGGGTGATCGCGTTCGCCACGTCCGTCGCCTCGGGCGCCGGAGCGCTGGCACTGTTCGGCCTGGACAGCGGCCTGGGCGACAGCGACACGTGGGCACTGGTCGGCCGGGGCATCCTCGCCATGGCGCTCTGGGCGACCATCGGCGTCGGACTCGGCTCGCTCGTGCCGAACCAGGTCGCGGCGATCGTCATCGTGATCGCGTTCACCCAGTTCGTCGAGCCGATCCTGCGCCTGGCCGCGTCGCTGAACGACGTCACGGCGTCGATCGGCCAGTTCCTCCCGGGGGCGGCGAGCGACGCGCTCGTCGGCGCCTCGTTCTACAGCATCGCGTCCGCGGGTGGAACGCAGACGCTCGACTGGTGGCAGGGCGGGCTCGTGCTGCTCGCGATCGGCGTGCTGGCGACGGTCATCGGCGGTGCCACCACTTGGCGGCGGGACGTGCAGTAGCGGTGGACCTGGCCGGCCTGCGGGAACTGCGCCTGCGCGTGCAGGGACTGCGCGCGCCGTTCGACGAGTCGGCACCCGAGGTCGTGCGGCGCTTCGCGGCGGTGCACCACGACCAGGTTCCACTTGGCCGTGCCATCCTGTCGGCGGCACCGCGGTGGTCGGTGGGCAGGTGGACGGTGACTGCCTTCTTGTGGTCGTCCCAGAGCGACGGCGGCCAGCGGATCCGCAGCGGCATCG